>JAAZJW010000178.1 GCA_012800145.1 Clostridiales bacterium
ACATTTTTGTCATCCTGAGACGAACAGGATTAGCTTGACCCGCGAAGGATCTATATTTTACAATAATGCTTTCGTTTATCGTGGTGTGGGTAACACGTGCAAATTTCTGAGTGTAACGAAGAATCTCATTTTTAGGCCATTTGAGATCCTTCGCTCAGGATGACATTTTTCACACAGTCTGACGGTTGTCCGTGGCAATTTTAATTATCCCAAGGTATTGTAATCTGATATCTAAATTATGTCAAACAAAGGATCCGTCCCCTTGTTTGTGTTCGGGAAATAATACATAATCCGATTTTTACCCGTTTTTTTGGCTTCATGCATTGCTGTATAAACATTTTTGATAAGTGTATTTGTATTGTCCCCATCCTTCGGATAGCAGGCTATTCCCATGCTGGCGGTTATGAATATTTGGTGTCCGTCAATATTAAATGGCTCTGATATCAAAGATGAAATCCTCTTTGAAACCCTTTCTGTAAATGAAATATCGTCTATAATAATCGCGAATTCATCTCCATATAAACGGTAAATATTGTGTATACCTACAAGATGATCCCTCAGACGCTTGGAAACCGCTTCCAATAACAGGTCGCCTTTTTCATAACCCAATGAAGTATTTACCACTTTAAAACGATCAAGATTTAGCAACAGCACAGCAAAATTTTTGTATCCCAAATATTTTGATGCAATAAAACGGTCTATTTCCTTTAAAAACATTGCTCTGTTTGGCAAACCTGTCAACCGGTCATAGTAAAATAAAACTTCAGTCTTTCTTTTTAATAAAATGCCTCCAGGTTTAGTATTCAATATATTTCACCCCCTAACCGCCTCTATACCCTATACTATTTTAAGATAACATGGTGTCATGTAGGTGGATTCCCCATATTATCCCCATTTGTAAAAAGGGCAATCCCCATATTGTATGGGGATTGCCCTTTGATGATATTCATCCTATATCTTTATTATATTTTAGGTTCTGTTAAATCAACTGGGGGGACTGTTTCCCGCAGAGTTGATCAGGTTTAATAGTCTCGTAAAGGAGGCTTCATCTGATAATTCCAACTTGAGTTTGATATTTTCTCTGTGTCTGTCTACCGTTTTTGGACTGATAAACAAAGCATCTGCTATATCCTGACGTGTGTTTTTTTCAGCAAACAGCTGAAGCACTTCCCTTTCCCTTGGAGTGAGCCTTTCTAAATAATCGAGCGAGGTATCCTCCCTACCTTTTTTTAACACAAAACTATCCAATATTAATTGGGATATCGAAGGACCCAAAAATGTTTTCCCTTGTCTCAAAGATTCCAGGGCTAACCGTATCTCTCCATAAACAGCATCCTTTAGAATATAACCCATTACACCTGCTTGGAATGCTTGTTTTATATATGATTTTTCCTGATGCATGGAAAGTATCAGTATTTTTGTTTTCGGGCACAATTCTAATATTCTCTTGGTGGCTTCCAGGCCATTTAGCTCAGGCATAGATATATCCATAATCACAACATCAGGGGCCAATTTTTGTACCAGTTCAATCGCTTCTCTGCCATTGTTAGCTTCTCCTACTACTTTCACTTGCGCCTTTGTTTCTAAAAGCACCTTTAACCCTTGGCGAACAATTATATGATCTTCGACTAAAACTACATTCATTATTCTATCTTCCCCTCTCATCAAAAGGTATAGTAAATTCAATTTTAGTACCCTTATTGACATCGGAGATTATTTTCATTTTTCCATTGACCAGCTCCATGCGTTCTCTCATACCAATGAGACCTATATGATCATTGGGATTATTTTTTTCATCCATACTAAAGCCGCAACCTTCATCCTTCACTGTCAGCAGTAATCTATCTTTTTGCCAGTCAAATGTTATCGTAACACTGTCAGCATCTGCATGTCTGACTATATTTGTCAGAGATTCTTGCACACATCTATAAATCACAAGTCCCAATTCCCGGTCTATATCTACCACATCCCCCTTTACTATTAAATCTGTTTTGATCCCGGTATCCTTGACAAAGTTTTCATACATATTTTGCATAATCTCCATAATCTTCGCGTCATCAAAATCAGGTGGGCGAAGATCCAGTGCCTGCTGTCGTATCTGTTTCGTTGCAAAATCCACTAACGAAATACTTTCATCCAACCTACCATTTAAATTACTGTCTATCTCTACGATGTCTTCGTTCAACATCTGCAAATTTAATTTTATGGCCGTAAAAATTTGTCCCAATTCATCATGTAATTCCCTGGCTAAATATTTTCGTTCCATTTCTTGTACATTCAATAGCTCAATAGATAGCTCCTTCAATTTTTTATTGTTGCGTTCCAACTTTTCCATAAGTTTCTTATAATCCGTAATATCAGTATTTCTACTCCTAATACCGGCAAAATTGCCGTCCGGGTCATAGATCGGTCCACATACATGACTTATCCATCTTGTTGTGCCACTTTTTGTAATAATCTGAAATTCCAAAGAGGTATAATCCCCGCCAAGACGCTCCATATGCATATGCTCCAACATTTCAGCTCGGTAATCAGGGTGGACAATTCTAAAATACAGTTGTGGACACCTTTTAAATTGTTCTGCGGTATGTCCTGTTATTTGTTCACAAGATGGGGATGTATATATTATCCCTCCCTGCGGATCGCGCCAAACGATCCAATCTGAAGCACAATCGGATAGTGCTTTAAACTTTTCCCTGCTTATTTCCAGTTCCCTATTACTTTTGAGGATAGATTTACGCATTGATTCTAGTGCGTATGCCAACTCCTTTATCTCGGTTCCTCCCCTGGCTCTAATGGTCTGGGTAAAATCACCTCCCTCTAAAATTTTTGCTTCTTTAGCTAAATAGGACAGTTCTTTTAATATATGTTCTAATACAAATGCCATTGTTGCCGCTCCAGATAGAACAACCAGAAAAGCAAACATGTAGTTAGTTTTTTTCTGCCTTCTAAGCAAAGCATTTTCTTCTTTTTTGTTATGATATCTTACGAGATACCATGTAACATTGTTTGAATAATCTACCAGAGGGATATATAACTGAGAATATTCTTTCTCCCTTATATAACCGGATTCGTTATTTTTTATTTTATTTAATATACTTTCAGGCAGCTGTGCAGACAATTCGGAATTGTCTATAGAAAGAAGGTCCCATTCACAACAGGTCGCATTCCTTAACAATTTTAAAAGGTTCCCATTTAATGAAATACCCAGCTCCACGGTGCCAATATGTCCCCCTTCAAAAAAAATTGGGGTGACATGACGGATCCCAAGACCTGCTATCCCCTCCTCTATACCCTTAATAGTTTCCTGTTTTGAATTTGCATCTACAACCATTTTGCGAAAGCCGGATAAATCATCCCCGTAATAGTTCGGATAATGAACTCTAAAAAAAGAGGTGTTGTCCGGTAAATGAAAATGATACTGGCCAATTCCCAACTCGGCTAAAACGTTAAAGTTAGGCAGCACCAATTTTTTTAATTGTTCCCTATCTCTGTCAGCAAATGCCTTGACAATTTGATCGTTTCTAACAATTTGGTCCATGCCTGTCTCTAAAATCCCATAATAATAATTATAGATACCCTCCACTAAACCCTCACTAACAAGCATCAAATCATTTTCGTTTTTCTCTAATATGCGTTCTATATCTGATTCGTTTTTAAAAAATATAAACATAACGGATAGCAAGAAGATAATAACAGACGTGGAAAATACCTTAAATATTAGTTTTTCACTGTCGAATTTTTTAGAAAACATTTGTCTTCCCCCATGCTATATTTGTTATAGTAAACACAAGAGGTCTGAGGTTCTAACAGCACAACA
>JAAZJW010000179.1 GCA_012800145.1 Clostridiales bacterium
AAGGATTATTTTTAGTTCTGCGGCTCAATATCTGTATAATTCGATTTATTTCTTTGGTTCTTCCGATCACAGGGTCAATTTTTCCTTCCCTGGCCAGTTCATTAAGATCCCGTCCAAATTGGTCCAGAGTAGGTGTGTTTTTACCACGGCTCGCCGGACTGCCTTTTTGGTTTCCGCTTGCTCCCCCGCTACTCAACAATTTTAACACCTCCGCTCTTACATTTTGGAGATTAACTCCCAGCTCTGCCAGGATTTTGGTCGCAATTCCATCCCCTGCTTTTATAATCCCCAATAACAAATGTTCCGTTCCCACATAATTATGGTTCAAATTTCTGGCTTCCCCGATACTGAGTTCAAAAACTTTTTTAGTGCGTGGAGTATACCCCAACAACTCCGTCGGTTTGTTCCCTGTGCCTATCGATTGTATAATTATTTGCTGTACCTGTTCTATTTCTACACCCAGGTTTTTTAGCGCTTTGGCGGCTATGCTTTCTTCTTCTTTGATGATTCCAAGCAATAAATGTTCTGTTCCCACATAATTGTGCCCCAATTGCTGTGCCATCTGTTGAGCAAAACTTATAACCCTTTGGGCTCTTTCAGTAAATCTTCCAAACATACCCACATATATCCCTCCTATATCACTATGATATATTTTCTCTTGTTAATTGTGCCCTTTTAGCGTCTCTTTCGGTGCCTGTTAATTGTGACTTAAAATGTTTTTGTAAATATCCGGGCTGTATCATTGTAATGAGCCCATTCAACTGTTCTATGGAAACTCCATCTATTAATTTCAGGTTAACACCTAATTTCACATCGGAAATTAACTTCATCGCTTCCTTGGAGGAAAGCAACCTGGCGTTTTTAAGGGTTCCATAGGAACGGAAAATTTTATCTTCCAACTCGATGCTTTTGCTTTCCAATAATTTTTCTCGTGCAATTCTTTCATTTTGAATGATCTGCAATGTAATATCCTTAAGATTAGTTATTATTTCTTCTTCCGACATCCCAAGGGTTATTTGATTGGAAATTTGGTAAATGTCGCCTATAAAATCCGTACCCTCACCGAAAATTCCTCTGACAGCAAGTCCTATCTTGCCGGCCGTATTTATTACCCCGTTAATATATCTCGTCAAACCGAGAGCAGGCAAATGTAACATAACAGATGTCCTGACCCCGGTACCGACGTTGGTAGGGCAGCATGACAGATATCCGAGTTGTTCATCAAAAGCATATACAATACCTTCTTCCAACAGGTCATCTATTTTGTCCGCCATATCGAAACATTTTTCCAGTTGCAAACCCGGGTAAAGACATTGTATACGTATATGATCCTCTTCATTTATCATGATACTGATTGTTTCTTCATCATTTATTAAAAAGGCTCCGCCTGAAACATTTTTAGCTAGGGCAGGACTGATCAGGTGTCTTTCTACATAATTTGATCTTTCAATCAAGTCAATTTCATCCATTTTTATCAGCTTAAATTCGTTTTGAATACATAAATGTCCCTTAGTTATGGTTTCATAAACTTTGTTTATAACATTTTCGGCTTCCTCTTTGCTTAAATAATGAGGGAATGATATTGATTCCATGTTACGAGCCATGCGGACACGACTACTGATAACTATATCTGATTCCGGTTCTTTTTCATTGAAGTTTTTAGACATAACTACACCCCTTTATTCATTACTGGCTTTTTCTTCAAGAACTCTTATTTCATCCCTAACCCTGGCGGCTTCTTCAAATTCTTCTGTTTCAACTAGTTGCTGCAGTTGGTCTTTCAGGCTCTTTATTTCCTTACGTAACTTGATAAGGGATCCGGACTTTTTAGGAATTTTTCCGGCATGAACATTATTACCCTGGACTCTTTTGATTAAGGGTGCGAGCATATCATTGAATGTAGAATAGCATACACTGCAACCCAGTTTTCCGCTTCGTTTAAAATCGTTATACGTAGAACCGCATTGCGGACATTTTCTGCCCTGATCACCCTCAATAGTTATGTTTGGTGATATGCCTCCTTCCAATAAGCTGGACAGGAAACTGTGTATTGAAAAATTGTCCTCAAAATTGAGTATTTCACTTTCCTTTGCACATTCTTCACACAGATGTATTTCTTCCTTTACCCCATTTACAATTTTGGTTTTATGCACCGTGGCCTCCCTGATGTTGCAATTTTCGCAGAGCATACCTCCGCCTCCTATCTATTATACATGGTAGCATGGAAATATTGATTTTAAAATCACGGATAATCTCATTAATACTTATATTGTACTATATATAGATTATACTACTATAATAATTCCACAAAGCGAACCAATTTAAACAGATTAACTGTATTAAATTTTAATATCTGCAATACCATTCATTTAATAATGTTATTTCCTGTATTTAGGGCATTATGGGTCCTTTTCTATTGCAAATTTTACGAAGGAAAACAAAGAGAAGACAAAGGGGGCATAACTGATTGAAATCCATTTAAAGAACAATAGAGGAAAAAAATAATCACCCCTACGCACCATGCAGAGTGATTAAAATTAAATAGTTATCCTGTGGCAATCACATCATGTGATGCCGATTACCTTACTAATATTATACCACAACAAACAGTAAAATAAACTGAAAACAAATTATAAAAGGCCGTAAATTATTGTAGGCTTTTTTAATTCCAAAAGTTCATTACCATATGTATGCAGATAATCAAGAATATTTGGTGCGCGATATGATAAAATATAAAGATAGAGTGTTGATAATATTAAATAACGGGAGGGTTTGTAATGAAAGCGTCAATAATTAAAGACAATATTAAAGATATTATGGCAGATGCCCTAGTTGTGGGGGTTTATGAAGGTGTAAAAAGTCTGAATACGGATTTGGCTGAAATAGATAAGCAGTTAGACAGTGCTATTTCCGATATGATAGGTAGCGGAGCCTTTGAGGGCAAGGAAAGTGAAACCTTACTGATATATACATTGGGGAAAATACCGGCCAAAAAGATATTGTTGCTGGGGCTGGGGAAGGAAGAAGATTTTAAGGCAGATACCATACGCAAAGTAGTTGGGAAGGCTGTTAAACAATTGGAAAAATCGAAAGCCGACACGGCTGCAATTTTGCCTATAGGTTTAGATAAAAACATTCCTCCGGAAACCGTTGGGCGATGTATAGTGGAAGGTGCTATGCTGGCATCATATAAATTTAACAAATATAAAACCGGAGAGGAGGATAAGGAAAATAATCTAGAAGAAATATACATAGTGAACACCGATAATTCTACGGAAGACGATATGAACGAGGGAATAAAGACAGGAAGTGCACTTGCAAACGGAACCATCATGGCGAGGAACCTTATTAATGAACCGAGTAACGTGGTAACACCTGAAGTTATGGCAGATAAGGCCATGGAAATAGCAAACAAGCATGGATTGGAAGTTAAAATCCTGGAAAGGGAAGACATAGAAAAACTGGGAATGGGTTGTTTCCTGGGTGTGGCGCAGGGCAGTGACAAGCCACCGAAACTGATAACTATCAAATATTTTGGCGGGGACAAAAACGATGAGGTGTTGGGATTAGTAGGAAAGGGCCTGACTTTCGATTCGGGCGGTATTTCCATAAAGCCGAGTTCAGGGATGGAAGAGATGAAGGGAGATATGGGTGGTGCTGCGGCTGTGCTGGGCGCTATGGACGTTATCGGGACTCTTAAGCCTAAGGCAAATGTTATAGGCATAGTAGGCACTTGTGAAAATATGCCTTCCGGCAAAGCGTATAAACCCGGGGATATTTTGAATTCAATGGGCGGTAAAACCGTAGAGGTACTGAACACCGATGCCGAAGGTCGTTTGGTACTTATCGATTGTATCGCTTATGCTCTCAAGGAGGGTGCCACAAAGTTAGTGGATATAGCCACCTTGACAGGTGCCTGTGTTATAGCGTTGGGGAGCACAACTACGGGGCTTATCTCCAATAATGAAGAATTTGTAGAAGACGTAAAGGTTGCGGCGGAAAAGGCGGGGGAAAGGGTGTGGCAGTTGCCTTCATATCCCGAATACAAAAAGTTGATCAAGGGTGATTGGGCCGATCTCAAAAATAGCGGTGGGAGGGAAGCGGGTACGATTACCGCAGGACTGTTCCTCGGGGAATTTGCAGGAGAGAACCCCTGGGTACATATGGACATTGCAGGCACATCCATGACTAGCGATAGTAAAATCGGTTCAGCCAAAGGTGCTACAGGTGTAGGAGTAAGGACATTATATCACCTAGTAAAATCTATGGAGAAATAGGGTGATAGGCGGACAGTGTGACATGTCGGACTGTGTGAAAAAGCACTTTTCCCGCTTTTTGTCATTGCTATGAAAGCCCCACATTTTTGTCATCCTGAGACGAACAGGATTAGCTTGACCCGCGAAGGATCTATATTTTACAATAATGCTTTC
>JAAZJW010000180.1 GCA_012800145.1 Clostridiales bacterium
ATTGATCGAAACCAAAACCAACAATGAATTCATAGAAATGCTCAGAAAACGGTTATAGTTTTGAACAATAGTTGAACAATGGTTTAACAATCGTTGAACAATAGTTTAACAATGGTTTAACAATCGTTCAAATGTCATCCTGAGACGGACAGAATTAGCTTGACCCCCGAAGGATCCCGAATTTACGCCCCAATATGGGATACACCAATACACTAATAATATCTTGCCATACAAAAACGACTGTGCTATAATATAATAGTTAAGGCTCAAACGGCTATATCCTTACGTATAGAGAGAGGTGAAGACAATGAAAAAGGACATACATCCGGAATATCAAGAGGTAACTGTAACTTGTGCTTGCGGTAATACCTTTAAAACAGGTTCTACCAAAAAAGAAATCAGGGTAGAAATATGTTCACAGTGCCATCCGTTTTTCACAGGCAAGCAAAAAAGTGTTGAAAAAGGTGGACGTGTTGAAAGATTTAAGAAGAAATTTAATATGTAATTTTCGAATAAATTCGAAACTACTTTTTGATTGATATAGATTCTGTTTGGAATTGCAGGTGCGAATTTATCCGCGTATGTTCATTCAGGATTATTGAATAATTCGGTACGATACGGTACAATCTAATATCAAAATAATTTGCCATGACGGGAAATAGTAGGTTATTAATCATTTTCAGAGAGTTATTGGTTGGTGGAAGATAACAAAGATAATGGCCGAACTCGTCCCCGAGTCATCAGGGTGAAACAGTAGTAGCCCTGGTCGTTGACCTCGTTACGGTTATTGAGATGATTATTTCTTATATTATGTTATTGTTATGAAAATCTTACATCTTTGTCATCCTGAGACGAGCGGTATAGGTTTGGTCCACGAAGGATCTGTGCTTGGGAATGGCGAAAAGTTTCGTTGATGTTCGTAAGACATAATATATACCCTAAATGATCAAGTAGAGTGGTATCGCGACCTTTCGCCTCTATATTCCGGGACGAAGGGTTTTTTTATGCATCTACCCAAATGCCCAAAACACGGTTTAAATAAAGGAGTTGAACGAGATGAAACAATACAATCCGAAAGAGATAGAAAACAAATGGCAACAAATCTGGGAAGAAAAAGGGACATTTCATGCCTCAAACGACAAAGATAAGGAAAAATATTATGCCCTTATAGAATTCCCATATCCATCGGGAGAAGGATTACACGTCGGCCACCCACGTCCATACACTGCGCTGGACATTATTGCAAGAAAAAGAAGACTACAGGGCTATAATGTGCTATATCCTATAGGTTGGGATGCCTTTGGATTGCCGACGGAAAATTATGCCGTTCAAAATAAAATTCATCCCGCAACGGTTACAAAAAATAATGTAGTCAGATTTAAAAAACAACTGCAAATGCTCGGTTTGTCCTTCGATTGGTCAAGGGAGATAAATACCACAGATCCTGAATATTATAAATGGACACAGTGGATTTTTCTGAAACTTTATGAAAAAGGGCTTGCCTATAAAACTGAAATGGCAATTAACTGGTGCCCCGGTTGCAAAATCGGGCTTGCAAATGAGGAAGTTGTAGGTGGAGGCTGTGAAAGATGCGGCACCGAAGTTGTCAGAAGGCAAAAAAGTCAATGGATGCTTAAAATTACGGAATATGCGGAAAGACTCCTAAATGACCTGGATTTAGTTGATTATATAGATAGAGTAAAAATCCAACAAACGAACTGGATAGGCAGATCCGAAGGTATGGAAGTAGACTTTGAAATTACGGGCGGAAAAAAAATAACTGTGTATACAACAAGACCCGACACATTGTTTGGTGCCACATACATGGTAATTTCGCCTGAACATCCATATATCGAGGAACTGGCTGATCATATTACAAATATGGATGAGCTCATTCATTATAGAAAGGAAGCGAGCAAGAAATCGGAATTTGAGAGAACCGAACTCGCAAAAGATAAAACAGGTGTCAAGATTGAAGGCCTGGAAGCTATAAATCCTGCAAGCGGAAAGAATATACCTATTTTCATTTCTGACTATGTGCTTATGTCTTATGGAACAGGTGCTATAATGGCTGTGCCCGGGCATGATACAAGGGACTGGGAATTTGCCAAGGAATTTGGACTCCCTATTATAGAAGTAGTTGCGGGAGGAAATATAGAGGAAGCAGCCTATACGGACACAGAGGAAGGCATAATAGTTAATTCCGACTTTATAAATGGACTGGAAGTAAAAGATGCTATAGCAAAAATGAGCAAATGGCTGGAAGACAAAGGTTTAGGTGTGCCCAAGGTGAACTATAAGTTGAGAGACTGGGTATTTTCACGCCAGAGATA
>JAAZJW010000181.1 GCA_012800145.1 Clostridiales bacterium
TAACGATAAGGGTCATAACAAACAAAGCAGGCATTAATACCTTGGAAGCTCTTTCAATTCCGCGGCTGATACCGCCTATAACTATTGCCAAAGTAGCAAGCATAAAAATTGCATGATAGACAACAGGCGCAGCAGGACTGGAAATAAATCCACCGAAATCAGCGGTACCCAGTGCTCCGGTAACGGATTTTACCATATAATTGATTATCCATCCACCTACGACGCTATAAAAGGAAAGAATTAAAAACCCTGCTAATACCCCAAGACCCCCTAACCAGGTCCATTTTTTGCTGAGTTTTTTATATGCACCTACGGCACCCAACTGTGTATGTCTACCTATCAGCATTTCGCCTAATGTCAGTGTGAAGCCTACTAAAAGTACAATAATTAAATATACAAAAACAAACGCTCCACCACCGTTAGAACCGGCTAAATAGGGGAATTTCCAAAGGTTGCCTAATCCGATTTGGGAACCAGCAACTGCCATAATAAACCCGAATTTAGAAATCCATTGATCCCTTCCTTTTGTTTCATCAAGACTTACCATGTTTTCACTCCTTTTAATAACATTTTCTTAACTGCAAATTTCCCCCCTTAAACATAATTTTTCTTTTTGAATGTAACTTAGGATTGAAAATTAGAGAATTTAAATAGTTATGAAAAACTGCACATATTAATATTAATTATAATCTCATTCTCAGCAATATGCAAGAAATTCATTCCATTATAAGCTGATTTAATATGGCTTTTTACATTATATAAATGGATAATATGGTATAATTTCTTATACAATAAGTAATGGGGCATGGAGACAAAACGGATAGAATGGGTTCAGCCTGCGAAAAATCTGTGTTCTGTGTACAGATAATAGTCAATCAGATTATATTATATGAGGGAGAGGATAGCATGAAATTGTTCATTGATACAGCCAATGTAGAGGAAATCAGGGAAATAAGCAAATGGGGTGTTTTGGCCGGTGTAACTACAAATCCGTCTCTTATTGCAAAAGAGGGCAGGGACTTTAAACAGGTAATAAAAGAAATTACACAGTTGGTAGACGGACCCATAAGCGCAGAGGTAACAGGTGAAGTTTCGGATGAAATGGTAAAGGAAGCTAGGGAACTGGCAAAGATCCACAAAAATGTAGTTATCAAAATACCTATGACAGAAGAAGGCCTGAAAGCAGTAAACATTTTAAGCAAAGAAAAAATTAAAACAAATGTAACCTTAGTATTTTCTGCTTCCCAGGCTTTGTTGGCCGCCAGAGCCGGTGCGGACTTTGTGAGTCCTTTTGTCGGGCGACTGGATGATATAGCCCATGACGGAATCAAATTGGTTAGGGACATAGTTTACATTTTTAAAATTTACAATATTGAAACAGAGGTAATAGCTGCAAGTATCAGACATAATCCTCATGTAGTGGACGCCGCTACTGCAGGAGCACACATTGCTACTATTCCTTATAAGGTTTTCAAACAAATGTCCAAACATCCCTTGACCGATATAGGGATAGAAAGATTTTTGGCAGATTGGGAACAAAGCAAAAAATAAAATTGACGCAACTATCAAAAAACACTTATAATGAGGATGGTAACCGAAACATTTTTTGGGAAGGGGGATGTGTCTTTTGGATAGAAATTTAGCGCTCAATTTAGTTAGGGTAACTGAAGCCGCAGCCCTGGGTGCGGCTAAACATATGGGTAGGGGAGATAAAAACCTTGCCGATCAAGCCGGTGTAGACGGGATGCGCAGAATGTTTCAGACGATGGACATAGAAGGTACGGTTGTTATCGGAGAAGGAGAAATGGATAAAGCTCCCATGCTATACATAGGAGAAGTGGTAGGGACTTGCAGGGAAGGGTCGATTAAGGTGGACATTGCGGTAGATCCTGTGGACGGCACCACATCCGTTGCCAAAGGGCTGTCCAATGCCATCGCCATAGTGGCTATGGCTCCGAGAGGTTGTCTGCTGAATGCACCGGATATGTACATGAACAAAGTTGCGGCAGGACCCAAGGTGGCAGGCAAAATAAACATAGATGCACCCATACATGAAACTTTGAAAATTACAGCGGAAGCTCTGAATAAAAGTATCACGGATTTAACCGTAACTATGTTAGACAGACCTAGACATGAAGGTATAATAAAAGAATGTCGTGATGCAGGGGCAAGAATTAAATTGTTCAGTGACGGGGATGTGGCTGCTGCTATGGCCACCTGTTTCGAGCATACGGGAGTTGATATTATGCTAGGTATAGGGGGAGCCCCTGAGGGTGTGCTTGCTGCCGCCGCATTAAAGTGTCTGGACGGTGAGTTTCAAGGAAGACTAGTGCCCTATACGGATGAGGAAAGGCAGAGGTGTGCGGAAATGGGTGCAGACGTGGAAAAAGTATATCTTATGGATGATTTAGTTAAAAGCAAGGAAGTTTATTTTGCAGCCACCGGGATTTCCAATGGTGAGTTATTAAAGGGTGTCGTTTTTACAGGCAGTAATACTGCAAAAACCCATTCTGTGGTCATGCGATCCGAAACCGGCACAATCCGATTCATCGATGCTATTCATAGGTTCAGCAAAAAGCCCAGTTACGCGTATTAGTAGAGGTGGCAGACTGTACCCGTGGGGGACATCAGACTGTGTGAAAAATGTCATCCTGAGCGAAGCGAAGGATCTCAAATGGCCTAAAAACGAGATTCTTCGCTACACTCAGAATTTGCACGTGTTACCCACACCACGATAAACGAAAGCATTATTGTAAAATATAGATCCTTCGCGGGTCAAGCTAATCCTGTTCGTCTCAGGATGACAA
>JAAZJW010000182.1 GCA_012800145.1 Clostridiales bacterium
CCCATGGCGGATTCGCCTTCGGACTGGACAGGTTAGTTATGATTATGTCCCAATCAGATAGTATAAGGGATGTAATAGCGTTTCCAAAGACAAGGGAGGCGTGCTGCCTTTTAAGCGGTGCACCCGGTACAATTGATAAAGAACAGCTTGATATTTTAGGTCTATCAATGGGGAAATATGTTGGGGAAGATAAAAAAGAATCGGAAACAGAAATAGAAATAAAAATAGACATAAATGAATTGGAAGAATTGTCTGAACTCCTTTTGGATAAGAAAGAAAGAAAAGAAATAGAAAGAGAAATTAAAGAATTAATAGAATTTGCTGCGGTATTGAAGGATGCAGATACGGAGGGTATCGCCCCGATTATAAATATACATCCAATTCCCAATGCCACCAGGAAGGATATAGTAGAAAAAGAATTTACCAGGGAAGAACTACTTGTTAACGCACCTACTGTGGAGGATGGATATATATTAGTGCCTAGGGTTATTGAGTGAATAACTCCAATCATCTCCACCCTATATTTTATTTAGGATGGAGTGTTCTTGAAAAGTGTATAAAGGTCGGGAGGGAGAAAAATTGAACGTATTAGATAAAAATATTTCTGAACTCATGGATTTAATGGACAAAAAGGAAATCACAAGTGAGGAAATAGTTAAAATATACATGGAAAACATATTTGAAAAAGAATTGGAAAAGGGAGTATATAAAAGTCTATGTGAAAAAGAATCGATAGAAAAAGCCAAGGAAATTGATAAGAAAAGAAAAAAAGGGGAAAAACTGGGGGCATTGGCCGGAATTCCTATTGCTGTCACTGAAGATATATCTACTAAGGGAATATTAACGGAAGCAGGCAGCAAAATCCTGAAGGATTATATCCCGCCTTTTAATGCTACCATAATAGAAAAACTATTAGCAGAAGATGCAATAATCCTGGGTAAAGTTAAAATATCTGAGTTTAGTTTAGAAGATAGTGAATACGGTGCTAAATGTATTTTGGACAGAGGTGCACTGGTGGTCATTGGTTCCAGTGGGGAAGGAAGAGATGTGGTAAAGCTTAAACCCAGTTATGGATTGGTATCGAGATATGGGATTATTTCAGCTACCTCCAGCCTAAGTCCTTTAATTCTTGTGGCTAAGGAAATAAATGATCTTGCCTTAGTTCTAAATATAATAAGCGGCTACGACAGGAGGGATTCAACTTCTGTGGATTTAACACAGGGGGACAGTCCCCTTGTGTCGTTGAAAAAATACAACGCGGAAAAAACCACCTCCCCGGTGTCAAAAGTGAAAATAGTGAAAGAACTTTCAAATGATAACCTTGTGAAGGATATAAAGGAATTAGGAATAAACGTAGGAAAAACTACGATAGAAACCGGAAAATACATACTTCCGGCATTTAAAATTCTATCGAGTGCAGAGTTTGCATCTATTACCGCCAGGTACGACGGTATAAGATATGGATACAGATCTAACGACTATGAAAACAGAGAAGAACTATATAAAAATACCAGATCGGAAGGATTCGGGAAAGAGGCAAAGAAAACTATCATATTTGGTAACCATGTAATCAATGCAGGACAATATGAACGCTACTACAAAAAATCACAGCAAATAAGAAGCTTGATCAAAGATGAAATAGATAAAATTTTAGAAGACGGTTCAATCCTGTTGTTGCCATTATCAGATGATTCAGATGAAAATCTGAAAAAAGGATACAAGGAGTTAGGGAGTATGACGGGATACCCTATGCTTTCAATACCGTACAGGGGAGCTGAAAATGAATATACAGAGTTATACATGCTTTCTTCAGGTTTTGATGAAGAAAACCTGGTACAATTGGCAAACGAGATGACACAGGGGGCCACAAGAAAGCCCGTCCCCATAGTGTCACATGGGGGTGAAAAATAATGGATAAAGATTATGAAATAGTAATAGGAGTAGAGGTCCATGTGGAGTTAAAGACAAAAACAAAAATATTTTGTGCCTGCACTACGGAATTTGGCGGCGAGCCGAATACCCACTGTTGCCCGGTATGCATGGGACTTCCCGGAACACTGCCCGTGTTGAATGAAGAGGTTGTAAACTATGCTATACAGGCAGGATTGGCCACAAACTGCGAAATCGCCAGAAACAGCAAACAAGACAGAAAACATTACTTTTACCCTGACCTGCCAACTTCCTACCAAATATCCCAGGATGAATTGCCAATTTGTCGTAATGGACATTTGGATATTGAAGTGGAAGGAAATAAGAAGACTGTAGGAATTACCAGAATCCATATAGAAGAAGATGCCGGAAAGCTGATTCATAGGGACGATCTGGGCACCTTGGTAGATTACAATCGCAGCGGGGTGCCCCTAATAGAAATTGTTTCCGAACCGGATTTGAGGTCGGCAGAAGAAACGAGGGCATTTCTGCAGAAACTTCGTGCCATAATGCTGTATATAGGAGTGTCGGATTGTAAAATGAACGAGGGTTCCTTCAGATGTGACCTGAACCTGTCTGTCAGAAAAAAGGGAGGGAAGGAGTACGGTACAAGGACAGAGATGAAAAATCTGAACTCCTTCCAATCTGTTATGAGAGCTGTAGAATATGAAGCTCAAAGACAAATCAAGGAAATAAAAGATGGCGGAACCATAATACAAGAAACCAGACGTTTTGATCAAAATAGCGGAAAAACTTTTTCCATGAGAACCAAAGAAGATGCGCAGGACTACAGATATTTGCCGGATGCGGACTTAATGCCGATAGTAATAGACGAAGAAAGAATAGAAAAACTGAAAAAGACATTACCTGATCTGCCGGATGTAAGAAAAAAAATGTATATGGAAAAATACGGCCTGAATAGTTATGATGCAGAACAATTGATTTCATCAATAGATGTCGCAGACTATTTTGAAGAAGCGGTTAAGCTGTGCAAAAATCCCAAAACCCTGGCAAATATAATGATTACAGAAGTATTCAGAATTGTGGACACCGACGATTTTACGGCACCTTTTTCATATAAATATTTGGCCGAATTAGTAGACCTATTGGAGGATGGAACAATAAACAGCAGCACAAGCAAAAAGATTCTGGAAGAAATGATAAAAGGAGATAAACCACCTTCAGTAATTGTAAAGGAAAAAGGCCTGGAACAAATCAATGATATTGAAACCCTCCTGCCTATAATCCAAGAAGCTATAAAAAGTAGTGAAAAAGCGGTTAAGGAATATAAAGGAGGGAAGGAAAAGGCTCTTCAAGCAATAATTGGCAAAATAATGGGTAAAACCAGGGGAAAAGCCAATCCGGAAACTACTATTAAATTGTTAAAGGAGAATTTAAAATAAGCTAAAATTTTTGTGTCATGGGGACACCAGGCTGTGCGAAAACTGTCATTGCCACGAGAATCGTCAGACTGTGTGAAAAATGTCCTCCTGAGCGAAGGATCCCAAATGGCTTAAAAACGAGATTCTTCGCTACACTCAGAATTTGCACGTGTTACCCACACCACGATAAACGAAAGCATTATTGTAAAATATAGATCCTTCGCGGGTCAAGCTAATCCTGTTCGTCTCAGGATGACAA
>JAAZJW010000183.1 GCA_012800145.1 Clostridiales bacterium
TAATACAGGAAGTATAATAGCAAATTCTACTATCCCCTGTCCCCTTTCTCCCTTATCCTTACACATGTGACCACATCCTACTTGAAATTTAAAATATCACCGTTCTCAAAATTCTCTGCAAACCCTACACTGCCTTCCAATATCTTGGCTGTATTTTTTATACGCGTGCCCAATTTCCATGGGTTAAGTTTTTCTTTCCCGAGTATCACATTGTTTTTATCCAGATATACTACATCTATGGCAAATTTCATAAAGCAGCTATGTACCCTGGAACCGGGTACCAACAATAATGGGGTTTCAGGCTGGCTTGAGGTAAACATCAAGCCCTTTAACCTTTTTAAAAAAGTATCGGCAAACTTGACTTTCATATCTATTGTTTTAGCCATTAGAAATCCCCAAGTGCAGAAATTACAGAAGGCACAATAGGTCCCAGTATCACTATAAATATTACAGGAAGGATAAACAGCACCATAGGCAGAACCATTTTTACGGATATTTTCTGCGCCACTTCTTCAGTCCTCTGTTTATGGGAATTCCTTACATTGGATGCCTGATTTTCCAGTATGTTATTCAGGGATGAACCCAGCTCCTCCGCTTGGTTTACAGCACTAACAAATATACGAACCTCTTCCAGATTACAACGTTTTGCAAACCTGTCCAAGGCTTCGTTCCTCGGTGTACCCATGGATATTTCCCTCAACAGAGTCCTCAACTCTTCTATAAGACAGCCCTCCATGCGGTTTATAATATAAGAAATAGCCTGGTCGAATCCCAAACCTGCCGTAACACACACACTTAACAGATCCATAACACTTGGGAATTGATGATATATTTTTCTTTGGCGACCCGTTATTTTACTCTTTAAATAAAATCTACTGATAGTAAAACCTGCATAAATACCGATGATAGTGAGCAAAATTATCCTTTCGGTAGGAGAATCAGATATAAACCCGTAAAACATCAATCCTGATGCACATAGAGTAATAAATAACAAAACAGTAGCTCTGTACTGGCGGGCCTCCATGGAAATTCCGGCCTGTATGAGTTGGGTGTTTAATTTTTCATAAGTATTTTCATTCATGGGAATCAAAAGAGCAAAGAAATTTATAATCTTTTTCAGTGTAGGTCCAAATAACCTTTCACCAAAAGGTCTATCGATTACCGCACTCTTGTCCCATGTATGGGTACCTTGTAATTCCTCTAAGCGATTTTGAATTATGAGTTTCCTGCCGAATATAAGTTTAATGAGTCCGTTTATCAGATAATAAAACAGGATTCCCGCTACTAGAGATATAACTACAGTCATAAATCACACCCCCGAATCGGCTAAAATTTTATATCTATGATTTTTCTAATGACCAAAAATCCTATGCTTTCCAGGACGATTGCGACAGCCAATAAGACATGCCCATATGTGGTGTTAAAAAATATTTCAGTGTATTCAGGATTCACAACGGATATAATGGCCAACAGTCCTATGGGAATGACACCTATGATTAGTCCGGAAATCCTCCCTTGTGCGGTAAGGGTCCGTATAAGGGCCTTCATATTCAGTCTGTCCCTTATGGTGCCCGATATGGAATCCAGTATAGTCGACAGGCTTCCCCCTACCTGTTGCTGTATGACGATTGCAGCAGTCAGGATCTCAATATCCTCACTGTCCATACGCCGGGCAATTTTTGAAAATGCCGTTTCCACATCGATGCCCAGCCTTATCTCATGATTAGCTGCACGAAATTCAGCCCCCAGGGGATCGGGCATATCCTTGGATAGATTATTCAAAGCCTGTTGGAAGGAAAAACCTGACCTTACCCCATTGGCAAGTACCTGGAGGGAACCTTCTAATTGCTTTTCAAATTCTACCCTTTTCCTCGAAATTTTTAACCTCAGATATATTGGGGGAATGGCCGCAAATATAGCTATACACAGGGTAGTCTTTATCATACTTTCCGTAATGCTATATACCAAAAAAGCCGGTACCACTGCTACAAGAATCCATAAAAATATAAATTCCTCTCCCCTTATGTCGAGTCCGGCTATGTCTATATCTTCCGCAAGATTTTTGGATATATATATAAAATTCAGGTTTAATTTTTTCTTACCTCTCTTGCTTTTCTTAAGGTCAGGCACTTTAAATCCTACATCACCCTTTATAATTTCCTCAATTCTTTCGCTTGTTATCCTTTTGCCTGTTTTAACTGAATCCAACAATAGGGTTATAAGGCCATATGTAGATATAAAGAAAAAAACCATCAGTAATATAAATATAGCCACCGGATCACACCTTTCCGAACCATTCGTCTTTGCATATTATGCCGTTGTCCCTTATCTTATCTACTATCTGCGGGATAATCCCCATGCCTGTATAGGTGCCCTTGATCCTGCCCATTTCGTCAAAACCGTGACTTTCATATACGAATATATCCTGCATGGTAATTATATCCCCCTCCATGCCTAGCACTTCAGATATATTGACTATTTTTCTGCTGCCGTCTCTAAAACGCGCCTGGTGGACAATAATATCAATGGCCGAAGCGATTTGCTCTCTGATGGCCTTTACGGGAAGTTCCATACCCGACATCATAACCATGGTTTCCAACCTGGATA
>JAAZJW010000184.1 GCA_012800145.1 Clostridiales bacterium
GATATTTCCTGTTTTTTTACTCCCCTTATAACCAAGGGATAAGCTATATTATTAAAAACAGTAGTCCTTAGCAAATAAGGTTTTTGGAAAACCAAAGTCATGTTTTGCTGTACCCTTGTATTAAGCCTGTTGCCATCATAGGTGACAGTGCCATTGCTGGCCTCTGTTAATCCTGCAATTATTTTTATTAATGTACTCTTCCCCGCACCATTAGGCCCGATTATACCTAGAAAACTGCCCTTTTTTATCGTCCGGTTTTCTATATTCAGTACACAACGCTCCCCATAATATTTCTGCAAATTTGTAATCTGTAAATCCATATTAATCCTCCCTCTGCAGCCTGTATAATACAGAATTAATAACAAAGGATATTAATAATAAAATTATACCTATGGCAATAGCCATTCCATATTGCCCCATGTTCTTTAGCATTGCGATCACTGTGGTCATAACCCTGGTATGACCCTTTATATTACCCCCAACAACCATTACGGCACCGACTTCCGATATTGCCCTGCCGTATCCCGTTACGATTGCAGAAAAAATGTTGATTCTGAGTTCCCTGATTAATAAGATAAGCGCTTGTCCTCTGCTCGCACCCAGTGTATAAGCTAAATCTTGTATTTCCTCCCCCCTTTCCCTGGCTCCACTATAAACATAACCCATAATAATGGGTGTCACCAGGAAAACTTGGGCCACTATTATGGCCGTTGGGGTATAAACAATACGTAAATCACCTAGAGGACCGTTTCTGGATATAAATAAAAACACAACCAGCCCGACTATTACGGGCGGCAAACTCATCATGGTATATAAAACACGAACCACAGCCTTTTTGCCGGGAAAAGATTTTATTCCTAGCATTATCCCGGTTGGGATAGCTATTATGCCGGAAACCAAGGTAGATGTCAAAGATACATAAATTGATAATCCAATAATACCGTATATCTCTTTATCAAATGACAGCAATAAATTAACAGCATCCTTTATTCCATCTATAATATGCCCCACAATAATGTTCCCCCTTTAAACCTATTTCTATAAAATGTTTGTTATATTGGGCTCTGATTCTATTTAATTAGATTGTCCCCCATCATAAGATATACGGTTTTATATCATCAGTTTTATATATTTGTTTGCCGTATAATTCCCTGTGGTGAGGGGGTATAATAAAATAATTATATTGACAAGTGTATATACACCTGTTATGATAGTATAAATTCATATTGGAGGCGTTAACCATGGATATTAAAAAAATAGCTATAGCTGCATTGCTTACATCGATTGCAATTATTGTTCCATTTGTTGTATTTTTCAAGGTTTTGGTTCCGCCATTTTCAGCAACGTTAGGATCCCATGTACCCATGTTTATCTCCATGCTGTTAGGCCCTGAAGTTGCTATAATGGTAGGACTCGGATCCGCCCTGGGGTTTTTCTTAAACCTTGGACCCATAATCGGTGCCAGAGCCGCCATGCATATAATTGTTGGAGTTATAGGCGCCAAACTCATCGGTAGGGGCATGTCCTTTGGGAAGGTTGCAACCATCACAGCCCCCATACACGGGTTACTTGAAGTACTTGTAATAATTCCGTTTGTAGATTTTGATTTACATAATCTACTCGTAATTACCGGGATCGGAACCGTGCTTCACCATTCCGTGGATGCTTTCATATCATACGTATTGATAAATATACTTCAGAAATCGAAAACAATATCGGCCGTTTTTACAAACAGTAACTAAAATTGTATATTTGTTTATTCCAGGATTATGAAAGCCTGAATTAACCACAAGAGGGACAGTTAACCTAAGTTAATTGCCCCTCTTGCAGTTTTTGGCACGCCCTGAGGGATTCGAACCCCCAACATTCTGATCCGAAGTCAGACGCTCTATCCATTGAACTAAGGGCGCATACATTTGTTTCAATATTAAAATCTTCGTACAGGACTTTTAGTGATGTTTTGAAAATATGTTTTATCGGTATCCTGCCGACTAACAATTTTAACATGTAACCCGCATTATGTCAAGAAAAAGGGGCGAAAAAATGGTATAAAAATGGGGCCATTTCCATGAGGGATGACAGACTGTGTGAAAAAGCACTTTTCTCGCTTTTTGTCATTCTGAGTGTAGCGAAGAATCTCGTTTTTAGGCCATTTGAGATCCTTCGCTTCGCTCAGGATGACATTTTTCACACAGTCTGA
>JAAZJW010000185.1 GCA_012800145.1 Clostridiales bacterium
TCCTGCTGATGTATTAGCCCCTATTTTGGAAAAAGAATTTAATTTGCCCTGCTATTATCCCCAAAATTATGATGTAGCTAATGCAATCGGTGCGGCCCTTGCAAAAACTACTACGGAAATAAATATGATAGCCGATACTTCGCAACAAACGCTTTCTGTCCCCGAACTGGGAATATATGAAAAGATAAGCGGAAAATATACCTTAGAAAATGCCAGAAAGAGGGCCACTGAACTGTTAAGAGAATCTGCAATATCCCTGGGAGCCGAAAAGGATACCATAGAAACCGAAATAGTGGAGGAAAACAGCTTTAATATGGTGCGCGGTTTCTATACCAGCGGCAAAAATATAAGGATAAAGGCTCAAATAAAACCTGGACTTATTCAGGAACTAAGAGGTGAAGTAAATGATTAAATCTAAAAATAAATTAGGACTTGTGTTTTTTCCTGCCTTTGATTGGGCTATCAGCAGAACCCACCCTGAAAGGGAAGAAAGACTTTTATATACACAAGACCAAATTTTTGAAGAAGGAATAGGGGACATTGAAGGCATAAAATCCTATAATCCGATTATAGCTGAGGAGAAGGATATTGAAAGAGTTCATTTCTGTGTTCCCGATGTAAAATCCAGGGTTACAGAATCACATTTAATATCGGCAGGAGGGGCTATAAGAGCCTTTCAAGCAGTGATGGACAAAGAAGTAGATAAATCCTTCGCCCTTGTCCGTCCGCCCGGACACCATGCTCAGAGGGTAGTATATGGTGACAGGGGATTTTGTATAGTAAATATAGAAGCAATAATGTTGGAGAGAATACGTCAGCAATATGGCCCCCTAAGAATAGCGATAATCGACAGTGACTGTCATCATGGTGACGGGACCCAGGACATATATTGGAATGATAGGGATACCCTGTTTATTTCTTTCCATCAAGATGGAAGAACCCTTTATCCGGGCACAGGTTCCGTAGATGAATTTGGCGGCCCCGGTGCCTATGGATATAACATAAATGTACCCCTTCCGCCGGGAACAGGCGAGGAAGGTTTTTTATATACACTTAACAATGTGGTTATGCCCATATTAGATGACTATAAGCCGGACATTGTTATAAATTCCGCCGGCCAAGACAATCACTATTCGGATCCCATTACAAATATGAATTTTACCGCCCAGGGATATGCAAAACTTAATGATATATTAGACCCCGATATTGCTGTTCTCGAGGGAGGATATTCTATAGAAGGGGCATTGCCTTATATCAACCTGGGCATAATATTGGCTATGGCAGGCCTTGATTATTCACATGTCAAAGAACCTGATTACGATAAGGACAGATTAAAACAGCCCGATGCAATTACAGAATATATAAAACAAGAATGCGAAAAGATTTATAACCTATGGAAGGAAAAGGATGACCTGAGGCTCAAGAAATACAAAAATATGAGCCATGTGGAAAGATCCAGGCGGATTTATTACGATACGGACGGGATATTAGAAAGCCAGACACAGAAATTTACAATTTGTAAAAAATGTTCGGGAGTAGATACAATCACGTCCAGAAGCGATATTGGGTATAGTATATTTGCTATAACTATTCCAAGGGACGCCTGTTCTGATTGTATCGATGAAGGTCACAGAATGTATAAAGATGTTCCTCCTGCTACTTATACGAATGTATATTTGCAGGATAAAGCAAATGATGTTTATAAATCTAAGTAACAAGGTTTTAGTGGGCGATTGAAATCGCCCCTACATGCATTGCAAGATAGTATTGCACCCATAAGCAGGCGACCACAGGTCGTCAGACTGTGTGAAAAATGTCATCCTAAGCGAAGCGAAGGATCCCAAATGACTTAAAAACGAGATTCTTCGCTACACTCAGAATTTATACGTGTTACCCACACCACGATAAACGAAAGCATTATTGTAAAATATAGATCCTTCGCGGGTCAAGCTAATCCTGTTCGTCTCAGGATGACAA
>JAAZJW010000186.1 GCA_012800145.1 Clostridiales bacterium
GCCCATGACGAAAAACTCATTTTCTAAAGGGGGGTAGACCTTTGGTTACTTGCTTATTTCTTCAATGTAGGGGCGACCTTCGGTCGCCCGCAGCGGAAGATAAATTTTCTGCTGGTGTTTCCAAATGTCATTGCTATGAAGGCCCCACATTTTTGTCATCCTGAGACGAGCAGGATTAGTTTGACCCGCGAAGGATCTGTATTTTAAAATAATGCCTTCGTTTATCGTGGTTTGGGTAACATATGCAAATTCTGATCTTCGGTCATTCGTAGCGGAGAATTCATTCTCCGTCTTTATGTTATGCATCCCGTAGCAGAGAATTTATTCTCCGCTCTTCCAATCAATTGTAAGGGGAGGATTCCATAAATGAAAAAATATGCTGTTATAGATATAGGCACAAATTCAATGAGACTATTGCTGGCAACCATTAAAAAAAACAAAACAAGAGAAAACCATGGAGGCTGTTCCCAACCTTTCTTGACTGAGGGACATATTCCCTATTTTATAGAACGCAAAAAATACATAAACACAACACGCATAGGGGCCAGTACCGATAAAAACAAAATTATAAGCAGAGAAGGCATAGAAAAAAACGTAAACGCCTTCCATGATTTCGTACAAAAAGCTGAAGAATATGGAGCAGAAAAAATATTGGCCATGGCAACCAGCGCAGTCAGAGATGCAAAAAACAAGGAGGAATTTATACATACAATTCATCGAGAAACGGGAATCGATATAAAAATAATAGACGGGCAGGAAGAAGCGGAACTGGGCTACAAGGGCGTACTAATGGGCATAGGGAGATGTCATTCTGAGACGAGCAAAACAAACGGTGCCCTCGAAGAATCTCGGTTCAAATGTCATTCCGACCTTCAATCGCCCGTATCGGAGAATTCATTCTCCGCTGGCATTCCGAATATCCTAGTAATAGACATCGGCGGTGGTAGCACAGAACTAATACTCGGAACACAACACGGAAACATCATAAAAACCCTGAGCCTGGACATAGGCGCAGTACGAATGACAAAAAAATTTGTCACCACAGACCCTATATATAAGAAGGAATACGAAAAAATGAAAACAGCGATATATGAAACAATAAAGGAAGCAAAACAAAAACAATGTCATTCTGAGATGGACAGGATAAATCCGGCCCCCGAAAAATTTCCATCCCCATGTCATTCTGAGACGATTAGTATAAGCTTGACCCCCGAAGAATCCCAATCCAAATATCATTGGTACAAAAATCGTAGGGGTGGACAACCCTGTCCACCCTCTAATTCTCGGTGCACATCAATCGGCATAGGCGGAACCATAACCACATTAGCAGCCCTGCACCAAAAACTAGACCCTTACGATCCTGAAAAAGTACACAATTATAAATTAACACTGAAAGACATAAATAACCTAAAAGAAAAACTGTTATCATTAACAACACAACAAATAAAACAACTGAAAGGCATCCATCCCAAAAGAGCGGACATAATCACAGCAGGAATCACGATACTGTCCATAATAATGGATAGTTTCAATTTAAAAGAAATCATAATCAGCGAATACGATAATCTAGAGGGCTTATTATATAAGGAATCCCTCCCAACATAAACCTCCCCTTAATGTCATTCTGAGACGAACAGGATAAATTCGCCCCGCGAAGAATCTCCATCCCCATGTCATTCTGAGATGATCAGTATAAGCCTGACCCTCGAAGAATCTATGCAGCGGGGGACACGGCGGGGCCGGTTCTTCTTGTGTCATGCTTCCCAATGACACAAAAGGACCGTCAGACTGTGTGAAAAATGTCATCCTGAGCGAAGCGAAGGATCTCAAATGGCCTAAAAACGAGATTCTTCGTTACACTCAGAATGACAAAAAGCGGGAAAAGTGCTTTTTCACACAGTCTGCTGTCCCCGTGGTTTTTTTACCTATTTTCCAAACAATCACCCTCCACATACTAACATCCCTCGTCAAATAAACAGCAAAATAAAATCAACAACCATACATATGGTACCTAAAGCATGTCCCACACACTATATATTTGAATTAATTTGTCAAAACCACCGCTATAAATGTCAAAAACTTTTTATGGCCTGCCCACCAATATTGACAAAATCCTTAGTAAAAACTTGCTATACTTTCCCTAAACAATGGTTTAACAATAGTTTAGCAATGGTTTAACAATAGTTTAACAATTGTTTGACTACCGTTAAAAGGGGGGTGTTTAAATGGATAGGCCAACAATATTACCATATCAAAGAGACTATATAGAGTTAAAGGACATACAACCAACCGGGCGGAGCAGAGTAAAACTCTTACAAAAAATAAACACAAAGACTGTTTTACTGCACCTGGTGGCTTTTTTACTAGGCAGAGCATCAATATTGCAAGGACTCACACCATTCGGAATAGCCTTTTTTACGGCTCTCAGCCAGAAAGATCGTAAATTCGGGCTTGTAAGTGTGACCACATTCCTAGGAATTGCTACGGTACAAGGACTTACCAGCAGCATACCTTACGGGTTTGCAATAGTGATAATATACTGTCTATTTCAGTACGTACTGAACCTAAGAAATATAAAAATTTTCAAGACCTCATTGATAGGGGCAGCTGCCTATCTATTCACTACGGCGTTATTTTTATCATTCAGCGGTTTTTACTTATACGACTGGATAATAGTCGGTTTTGAGAGTGTGGTAGTATTTGTCACAGTGTATATTTCACACTATGCTATTCCGGTAGCATTGCAGAACGCAGACAGAAAGATACTTTCGGCAGAAGAAATAATATGCATAGCCATAATTACGGCATTGACACTGTCGGGGATCAACGAAATATACATTTGGGGACTCTCTCTCAGAAACATTCTGGGAATACTCATAACAGTTTTATTCGCTTATAACGGCAGAGCGGGTATCGGTGCCTCGGTGGGCATAACTTTAGGGTTGATAACAAGTATGTCCACAAACAGTACACCCGTTATAATAGGATTGTTCGGATTCTCAGGGCTGTTAGCAGGCGTATTCAAGGATATGGGTAAAGTAGGCAGTGCTTTCGGATTTTTAGCAGGAAACGCAATATTAACATTTTATATTAACGGATACTATGAAATATTTATCCAATTCACAGAATGTATAGCAGCTTTCGCATTATTTTTAACCTTACCCAAAACCCTGATCAGTCGAATGGAAAGGTTTTGCAATACCCGAACGGCTATTCTAAATTCCAGCAAGACCCACAGTGATAGAATAAGACATCTTATGTATCAAAAGTTAAAGGAATATGCCATTACCTTTGGAGAACTTTCCGCCACATTCGAAAAAACATCGGAGAAACATGAATTCTACGATAAGGAAAACCTGGCCAGGTTGATCGAAAAGGCGGCAAACAAAGTCTGTTACGGTTGTGGCATGAAAAGAAGCTGTTGGGATAAAAACTTCACTGTTACCTATCAGGGAATATTTGATATGTTCATACATATAGAAGAAAAAGGGATTTTGGGACATAACGATCTTCCACAAGCTATAAAAAGGAGGTGTATCAGGCCTAAAGTAATGATGGAAAGCGTAGCCAATATCCATGAATTTAATCATCTGGAGACAATATGGAGACAAAGATTAATAGAAAGCAGAGAATTGGTAGGAGACCAATTAAAAGGCATATCAGAGATTTTAGGGGAATTGGCTATGGATGTAAACGAAAAATTAGAATTTGACATAGATTTGGAGGATGCCATTTACGTTGCCTTGGATAAAGCCGGGTTATCGGTTAAGGATATAATGGTATCCAACAGCGCAAAAGGTAATTTAGAAGTAGTTATTAATAAGAAACTCCATTTCAACGAAGATATGTGCAGGGAGAAATTTATTTCTATAATATCTGAAGCGGTGGGTACAAGATTGATTTCGAAGGCTTATAACCGCGATGTGGTCGAGGATGAAGAAGAATGCACCCTCACCCTTGTTGAAGCCGAGAAATATGCAGCCTTAACACATTCGGCAGTAGCAACTAAAGAA
>JAAZJW010000187.1 GCA_012800145.1 Clostridiales bacterium
CTGATAAATTAGAATATATTGATAGCACGGGGTTGGGAATACTGATTGGGGCACTGAAGAAATTAAAACAAGAAGACAAGGATATAATCATCTCCAATATTAGGCCGAATGTAGGAAAATTATTAAAAATTACGGGACTAGACAAAGTCTTTATTATCGAGGGGTGAAGAATTGGTAATGATGTCTAATAAAAAAAAGCAAAATGAAACAAATATAAACCAATGTGATGAAATCAGGTTATCTATTCCCAACAAACCCGAATATGTAAAGGTTGCAAGGTTGACCGTGGCTGCCATCGCCAGTCGGGTCGGATTTGATATTGAAAAAATAGAAGATATGAAAATTGCTGTTTCCGAAGCGTGTAATAACGCAATTATCCATGGGTGCAAGTGTTGTGGAGTGGGGGAATACAACATAAGCTTTACTTTAACCGAAAAAAGGATAACAATTTCTGTTCATGATAAAGGAGAAGGCTGTCGGTTAGAAAACATAGAAGAACCGAATTTTAATAAACCCAAAGAAGGAGGTTTAGGTATCTTTATTATAAAATCCCTTATGGACGACGTGGAAATCAAATCAGAGAAAGGCAAAGGGATGATAATAAAAATGATAAAATATTTAGGGGATGATATTTGATGAGGATTGCTGCAGAAGTTGAGAAAGTTGATATTATTCCAAACAAAAATAAATCCCTCGAAAAACTGACAGAAAAAGAACTTTTTAGCGAATATGCTGCTACCAAAGATATTAAAATCAGGAATGAATTGATAAATAGACATCTGTACATTGCGGAAATTCTATCCAGAAAATTTTTAAATAAAGGCATAGAATATGAAGATATCTTCCAGGTTGCTTCCCTGGGACTGATTTACGCAATCGAAAGATTTGATATAAAAAGAGGTTTTGAGTTTTCCAGTTTTGCAACACCTACCATTATTGGGGAGATCAAAAAATATTTCAGAGACAAAGGTTGGTCTATCAAGGTTCCTAGGGGAATACAGGAACTGTCTAAAAAGATTAATGTAGCTAAGGGAACACTCCAACAAACATTACAGAGAACACCTACAATAAAGGATATTGCCGAATATTTAGATTGTACAGAAGAACAGGTAATAGAGGCAATGGAAGCCGGTCAGGTTTATACATCCAGATCCCTGGACTTAACATATGACAATGACGGGGAAAACAAGGATATACAGCTATTAGATGTTATTGGTGTAACAGATAAAAGATTCGATGAAATTGAAAACAAGGATTTTTTAGAAAAGGCAATAAGAAAATTAAATGAAGTTGAAAAAAAAGTATTAAAAGATAGATTTTTTAGAAATAAAACACAGATGAAAGTAGCGAAAGAATTACAAGTATCCCAAATGACTATTTCCAGAATGGAAAAACGTATTATAGAAAAGTTTAGGATGGAACTCAAAAAAAGTATGGAATAAAAAAGCAAAGATAAATCAAGAACTGATGATAAAAATAAGAAGGAATTTAGGAAAAAATGTAGAAGTTATATCCTAAACAAAGCTATAGCATAATATAGGGTAAAAATAATGTCGGGACAAAAATAGAGATTAGGTTATTTCAAAAATATAATTTTTTAATTTTGGATTTCTAAGTTTATTAATTTAAAAGGAAGTGAAAACCATGGATACAAATAAGGTCATAAAACTGGATGAGTATAGAAACAAAAAAATAAAACAGAAAAAAAATGACCCACATTATATAGACAAACTGGGAAAATTAGAAGAGGATGACCGCAAAAATACCTTTAACTTGTTTATGCGGGTATTGTCAACTATTAGGGAAGAATCTTATTAAACCGTTTTGCTTTATTAAAGAACATTTATTGTGTGTTGGCAGAGGTTGAGGTGAGGCTCAGTAGTGTTAAATCACTATTTGCCTCATTTAAGGTGATAAAAATATAACATCTTGAATATTTTATTCCGATGATTTTTAAATGTTGCCTATTATTTGTTTTAATTTATCTAAATCTGTTAAGTAGGTTCCTTTTAAATTTTGATTATGTATTGTTGCTGCCGGGTGATAAAGGGGAAATACCGGAACATTGTCTTTCTTTAGCAGTTTTCCATGCATATTGCCTATGGTTAACGTGTTATCATTCATAATGCACCTTAGGGGAGTATTTCCTAGAGGTATAATAATTTTTGGACATATGATATTTATTTCTTCAAATAAAATATTGGAAAAAATATCTATTTCATCCTGTGTGGGGGGGCGATTATTTTTTTTGCCTGTCCTTTTGTTAATTTTAAAGGGCCTTATTTTAACAACATTTGTAATAAAGAGATCTTCTCTTTGGATTTCAAGTATATCCAGAAATTCGTCCAAAATTTTACCCGCTTGGCCCACGAAGGGTTCCCCAAGTTTTACTTCCCTTGCACCGGGAGCTTCACCAATCAGCAAGATTTTGGCATCTACGTTTCCTACACCGGTTACATAGGGTTCCTCCGTTAATTGTGCAATCCTATCATATAATTTTTCCAACTTTTCTTTTTTCATCAGTTTTACCTCCGGATATGATAATGTTTGTCGTGCATAAAATTTACAAATTCTGATAAGCATAAATAGCGATTAACTATATCTTATCATAAATCTTACTTTTTTATAGTAAATCAGATTTTCAAAAACATAGGGGGATCGCTATAAAATTTAACGGGAAAGGATTTGGAATTGTGGACAAGGAATCTAATCATGCAATTATAAATGAATTTAAACACCTATATGATGAGGGATATAGGTGTATTAATTATGAAACTGATGGAAAAGATCATTTGTTTACGATATATCTGAAAAATTTTGAAAAGGAAGACACCAGAACAATAAGGTGTGATGCTGAAAAAGGGGCCATTCTCAAAAACTATATAAATAAATTATCATAAGCATGGCTTGGTCACATGTCAGTTCGAAACCATCCTGACATTAAACAAAACTAAGGAGGACAAAAAAAATGAACAAAACAAAATTTTTAACGCAGGCGGCTATGATCGCCGCAATTTATGTAATTTTAGTAGAGGTATTCAAGCCTTTCAGTTATGGTATAATGCAAGTAAGGATTGCAGAAATACTGACGGTTTTACCTTATTTTACACCGGCAGCAATACCGGGATTGACAGTAGGGGTCCTTATATCTAACGCCCTGGGACCCAACGGGATCCTGGATATTGTTTTTGGTACACTTGCAACCTTGATTGCGGCATATTTCACCTATAAGGTACGTAAAAGAGCATTGGCGCCGTTACCGCCTGTTTTGGTAAATGCAGTTGTTATAGGTGCTATGTTGTATTATATATTTTTGGGGACTCCGGATGAAGCGGCTTTGCATGTTATCATGGCTTGGGTAGCCTTGGGTCAGGTCATAGCTTGTTACGGTTTAGGATATCCCTTTATGTTGATTTTGGACAAATATAAGGGGATTTTTGATATTTAATCCATGTCAGACTGTGTGAAAAAGCACCTTTCCCGCTTTTTGTCATTCTGAGTGTAGCGAAGAATCTCGTTTTTAGGCCATTTGAGATCCTTCGCTTCGCTCAGGATGACATTTTTC
>JAAZJW010000188.1 GCA_012800145.1 Clostridiales bacterium
AACCATTTTACAATACCATTTTCCATTAAAAAATTCCTCCTAAAACTTATTGAACCTGGGTTTATAGACCCTTATTCTTCTTCAGTCTATCATACGGCATATTCTATGTCAACATTTTATTTCCCCCTGCTACCTCGTTTCTTTTTTGCTGTCATTATTCCGCCGATTCGCCCTGTTTCTTTAGCTGTAAGTCCTCCCCATCCGAGCCTCTTTATTTTATCAATTAGGCCCTGTTCTTCCGCAATCTCATATTTCATGATCATGTTCGGGGTAAATTCTTCTGCAATTTTATCTGATTTTTTATCCTTCACAAATATCTTCTCCCTGTCCTTAGCAAAAAATACTCCCTCCTATAAATTCCTTTAAAATTGATGTTTTTGGTATATATTCCTCATTCTCCAGGCTAACAAAATACTCCAGGAATCTGAGTAACCGTTTTGCTTCCGGGTGATGAGGGCTTGTTGTGTCCACCTGTTTCAATAAGGGTTCCACATATTTTTTTAGTACACTGAGTTCATAAAATAATGCGGAATTAAACATAACATCTGCATCTTCCTGGAACGGGAAGATATTTTTTTCTTCACCTCTGCGAACGGATTCCCATAAAGTTAAGGTTGTATCTGCATCATTAGATCTAAATTTACTATCCCTGACCAGCCTTCTGATAAGCCTTGTATCAGTGGTCGGTATCCTGTTGTGTTCATCAACACTCAACTGTGTTAAAGCGCTTATATATATTTTAAATTTATCCTCTCGCGGTATATATTTTGTCAATTGGTCATTAAGGCAATGTATGCCCTCCAATATCAGCGGCTGTTCCTTGGTTATTTTAATCATATTCCCTTTATACTCACTTTTACCCAAACAAAAATCAAAGGTTGGTATTTCTACCTCTTCGCCGGACAGGATTCTCTCCAGGTCCTTGTTAAACAATTCAAGGTTGAGAGCATTTAACGCTTCAAAGTCATATTCACCTTCCTCATCCCGCGGTGTATTTTCTCTATTCACGAAATAGTCATCCAGGGAGATGGAAGCAGGTTTCAATCCGTTAACCCTGAGCTGTATTTCTAACCTTTTGGCAAAGGTTGTTTTACCTGAGGATGTAGGCCCCGCAATTAAAATTAATCTTTTTTCTTTTATATGATCCGTAATGGAATTTGCAATTTCCACTACCTTTTTCTCGTGCAATGCTTCCGCAATACAGATAAATTCCCTCTCCCGTTTTGTTACTATCAAATCATTCAGGGATGCGACGTAATCTATACCCAAAATTCTCGACCATTCTTCCGTTTCCCTGAAAATTCTGAATAATTTTGGTTGTTCCTTAAATACAGGTATTTTCCCTTTATTTTCCCTCCTAGGTAGTTGTATAACCAGGCCCGGCTTATAAGGCTTTAACCTGAACACTTTTAAGTATCCTGTAGAAGGTACCATGTATCCATAAAAATAATTTTTGAACCAACCGCACTCATATATGTTAACATAAGATTTTTTTCTATATTTCATCAGTTTCACTTTGTTAATCTGTCCGTATTTCTTAAATATTTCTGTGGCTTCATCAAGTGGCACTTGTTTTTTTATGAGAGGAATATCCTCTTCAATAATTTCCCTCATGCGATTTTCTATTTGTCTTGTGTCATCTTCATTAATAGCACTTTTGCAGGGGCAGTGAATTTCACAATATAATCCTTTGCTCAATGAATGTTCCACAGTAATCTTGCATTTTGGGAACAATTCTACACATGCCCTCATCAAGATAAATGACAGACTCCTTTGATATATTCTGGAACCTATAGGAGAACACGAATCTATAAGTCTAATATAACAGTCCTCATCCAGGACAGAATTTAATTCCCTTAATTTGTTATCTACAATGGCTCCAACTATTTGGCATTGGCCCTCCTGTTGAAAATCACGTGCAATTTGTTCTAAAGAAACTCCTTTTTCGTACTTAAAACTCCCCCTGCCCTCCAGTATAATACTGATATCTTTGTTTTTATTTTGATTCATCTATAAATCCCCCCCATTTTTTGCTCAATACATATCCATTAATAGTATACTAATTGTATGCCCAATTAATCCATAATTAAAATAATCTATACCCTATAGTATAGATTATCAATCCAATTAATATAAATAATTAATCTGGTATAAAAATAATAAAAATCCCCATACAATGTCAGGAATTTTGCCAGGAATTTTATTATTTTAACAATCCGACTTTATTAAAAGGAAATATTCGAACAAACGCCTTTCCTATAACCGTATCAAAATCTACCAAACCTAAAATCCCGTCGCGACTATCAAGGCTGTTTCCCCTATTATCTCCCATTACAAATATTTCATTTTCCGGTACAGTTAAATCAATATCGCCCATTGTATATTCATCTGCAACATAATTTTCTTCCAACTTGCTACCATTAATATAAATTTCGCCCTCTGTAATCTCTATTTTATCACCCGGTATGGCTATTATGCGTTTAATTAACAATTTTTGTTTGCCGGTCTCCGTCCTCAAATTAGATCTGAAGACAACTATATCGCCTCTCTTGGGTTCACCTCTCTTATATAGAAATCTATTAATAATTAAAAAATCATTTTCTTCCAATGTGGGGCTCATAGAAAAGTTTTTTACAATGGTCGGTTTTATAAAGGTTGTAATCAGTAATGCAATAACCAATGATATCACAATAGTTTTTGCCCATTCAATCATTTCGTCTTTCATTATTCGTCCCCCTGTTCACATATGTTAGGTCCAAGTTTTCTATCTCATTTTATCACTGTAAACAATGGAAATCAACCTCGATATATCCATTATTTTATATTTTATTTGTATATTTATTGATGATTTTGTCTGTTTGTGTTATCCTAAAATAAAATAATAAGGCTTGGGGATGGTTTCAATCATCCAACAAAAGGAGTTGGGTAAATTGGAA
>JAAZJW010000189.1 GCA_012800145.1 Clostridiales bacterium
TCCTGAGACGGACAGTATAAACGGTGCTCACGAAGGATCTTATCCTTTAGGGATCCTTCTAGGGATCCTTCGCGGGTCGGATTTATTCTGTACATCTCAGGATGACATTTAAACAATTGCTAAACTATTGTTAAACTATTGCTAAACCATTGTTTAACTATAGTTACTCGGTAATTTCTAATTTAACAAATTCCGATGATATTTTTTTTATTCCCGCATCCACAAAGGCTATAGTAAGGATTTCACCTGCAACAGATACCACCGTTCCAACACCGAATTTAGGATGTTTGACCTTAACACCGGCTTTTATTCGGTTGGGGTCAAGGGAGTGTTTCGACTTCCTTTTTTGGTGCATCATAGCTCCTGTGAATAGTGGAGAAGTTTGCATCTTTCTTACTTCTTTTTTTCTGTCATAGGGCTTATCTATATCAATAAGTCCTTCAGGAATTTCCTTTATGAACCTTGAAATGGCATTTTGGTTTGTCCTTCCATACAACGTTCTCTGTACAGCATGACTTATATAGAGTCTTTCCTTGGCCCTGGTGATCCCCACATAACATAATCTTCTTTCTTCCTCTTCATTATTTTCCTGAATTGACATATATGAAGGGAATATGCCCTCTTCCATTCCGGATATAAATACTACGGGGAATTCCAGCCCTTTGGCACCGTGAAGTGTCATTAAGGACACCGTGTTCATATCATCCCCATCCTCATCCATGGTAGTTTCAAGAGATGTCCTGGCTAAGAACCCATCCAAAGTTTTTTCTTCCGCATTTTCATCAAAATCCTGTGTTAAGGATAGAAACTCTTTCAGGTTTTCAATCCTGCTCTCTGCCTCTATTTTGTCTTCTGCAAGCAATGCGTCTATATATCCGCTATCTTCATATATTTTTTCCACTATACTTGTAACTGTCATTTCATTTCGCTTTTCCCTGAGGGACATTATAAGGTCTGTAAATTTATTTGTCTGTGCCTCTACCCTGGATTGGTTTTGTATTTTATTTACGTTTAGAAGGGCATTGAAAAAACTTTCACTGTTCGCTTCTGCATATTTTTCAAATCTACTCATGCTTTTGGCGCCTATCCCCCTTCTGGGCACATTTATAATCCGTTTAACACTGACATCATCCGCCGGATTTTCGACTGCTCGTAAATAGGCCAGAATATCTTTAATTTCTTTTCGATCATAAAAACGAACACCGCTATAAATCCTATAAGGTATTCCATTTTTCATCAACATTTCCTCTATTACACGCGATTGAGCATTTGTTCGGTATAAAACTGCAAATTGGGAGTAGGGTCTATTTTCCTCATAATTAAGTTTTTCTATGGTAGATGCTATAAAATTCGCCTCGTCATATTCATTATTTCCTTGATAACACTGTATTATTTCCCCACCTTGGTTATCAGTCCAAAGTTTTTTAACCTTCCTGTCCATATTATTTGCTACCACCATGTTGGCGGCATCCAGGATACTTTTAGTCGAACGATAATTCTGTTCCAGCTTAACAACCCGGGAATCCGGGAAATCCTTTTCAAACCCTAAAATGTTCCTTATGTCTGCTCCTCTCCAACCATAAATGGATTGGTCATCATCCCCTACAACACAGAGATTACCGTGTTCTTTGGCCAATAGGCTGATTAAAACATACTGTGCCATGTTGGTATCTTGGAACTCATCCACCAGTATATATTTGAATTTATTTTGGTAATAATGCAAAACCATAGGGTTGGTTTGGAAAAGCTGGACGGTTTTCATAATTAAATCATCGAAATCCAGGGCATTGTTTTTCTTTAGCTTATCCTGGTACATTCCATATAATTCCGAAATCTTCTTATTCAGAAAATCGTCCCCGAATTCAGATGCATACCTGTCCGGACCAATTAATTGGTCCTTTGCTCTTCCCATCTTTCCCAGAACTATTCTAGGTTGAAACATTTCCCTATCCAAATCCAGTTCCTCTAAACATTCTTTCATCACAACTTGTTGATCCATAGTATCGTAAATAACAAAGTTTTTCTTGAAATCCAGCTTATCTATTTCCATGCGCAAGATACGTACACAGGCAGAATGAAAGGTACTTACCCATAAACCCCTGTAATAATTACCTAACAGGTCTTCCACCCTTTCTTTCATTTCTCTAGCGGCTTTGTTTGTAAATGTAATTGCCAGAATATCATAGGGGGATACCCCTCTTTCCTCCACCAAATAGGCAAACCTGTGTGTAAGCACCCGGGTTTTTCCGGAACCCGCCCCGGCTAATACTAAGACCGGACCTTCCGTAGCAAACACGGCTTTCTGTTGCATAGGGTTTAAACCGTCATATTTAAATTGTTCGTTATATATCATGTTCTGTTTTAAATTATCTCTATTATCCATAACTGCCCCATCCTTTGTATATTTAAAAATTCTGTTTGTTTTCAAAGTGAAAATTCTATTAAACCTTTCCCAATTATTCCTTTTCCTACAATAGTATATCATATTTTTATAGTCTGACCTATATTATTTGCGGGCGGTTGAAGACCACCCCTACATATTAGGAAATTGTGTGATTCCTGGGAAAACCACGGGGACATCAGACTGTGTGAAAAAGCACTTTTCCCGCTTTTTGTCATTGCTATGAAGGCCCCACATTTTTGTCATCCTGAGACGAGCAGGATTAGTTTGACCCGCGAAGGATCTGTATTTTAAA
>JAAZJW010000190.1 GCA_012800145.1 Clostridiales bacterium
GATTAGCTTGACCCGCGAAGGATCTATATTTTACAATAATGCTTTCGTTTATCGTGGTGTGGGTAACACGTATAAATTCTGAGTGTAACGAAGAATCTCGTTTTTAGGCCATTTGAGATCCTTCGCTTCGTTCAGGATGACATTTTTCACACAGTCTGCTGTCCCCTTGTGTCCGGCCTGACCAACTGACCCCTGACCAACCGACCAACTAAATATTATCAGACAATTGCGTCCCATGTCCCCTCTATCTCGCAAGGGTATTGAATAATAAATTAAACAGGGATAGAATAATAATGGTAGAAGGAAAGAAGGTGCTGACATGAAAAAAATGAATATAATGGTTATATTCGGCGGAAAATCCGGGGAGCATGAAATTTCTTTAATATCGGCCGCGTCTATACTCAGAGCAATGGACAAAAATAAATACAACATTATCACAATTGGAATTACCAAAAAGGGGATCTGGAAACTATACGAAGGCCCCATAGATGAAATAGAAAATGGGAATTGGGAAGAGATTGCAGATAGGGCCGAAAGAAAAGAAGGCTTCAAAAATAGAATGAGCCTGCTTCCAACAGGCGAGGACAACGGCATTGTAACATTAAGTAACGGAAAAACAGAAAAAATAGATGTTATTTTTCCCGTGCTGCACGGCCCCTTCGGGGAAGACGGAACAATACAGGGACTGTTTGAAATGATGAACATACCTTATGTCGGTGCGGGTGTACTGGCATCTTCTGTGGCCATGGATAAAGGAATTGCTAAAAAACTTTTACAGGCGGACGGAATCCCACAGGCGAAATATGATGTAATAAGGTTCAAACAGTACAAACAAGATAAAACCGGAATTATAGAAAAGATAGAAGATTACTTTGAATACCCTGTTTTTATTAAACCCGCCAATATGGGTTCGAGCGTAGGGATAACAAAGGCACATAATAGGAAAGAACTGAAGGGGGCTATAGAACTGGCAGGTGAACACGATAGAAAAATTGTAATAGAAGAAAATATTGGGGGCAGGGAAATAGAATGTGCCGTTCTTGGTAACGATGACCCCATTGCATCCTTGCCGGCAGAAATAATACCGACGGCGGAGTTTTATGATTATCATGATAAATATATTGCAGGTACCACCCGGTTTGTAGTGCCGGCTGATTTGCCGGAGGACACAACCGAAAAGGTAAGAGATACTGCCATCAAGGTATATAAACTTTTAGATTGTACAGGACTGGCAAGGGTAGATTTTTTTATAGAAGATGGAACTGATCGTATTTTACTCAATGAAGTTAATACCATGCCGGGATTTACGAAAATAAGCATGTATCCTAAAATGATGGATGTTACGGGGATTAAATATGAAGATTTAATAGATAGGCTGATAGCACTTGCCATCGAACGTTTTAATGAAAGAAATTGATATAAGGATGTAGAGATGCGCTGGGGACGGTTCCTGTTGCATTTTGAGAAATACGCCGGAGATGGCAGACTGTGTGAAAAAGCACTTTCCCCGCTTTTTGTCATTCTGAGTGTAGCGAAGAATCTCGTTTTTAGGCCATTTGAGATCCTTCGCTTCGCTCAGGATGACATTTTTCA
>JAAZJW010000191.1 GCA_012800145.1 Clostridiales bacterium
CCCTGGAAAGGAGCCTTCTATATTCTGTTTTAATATTTCTTTTGGCAGGTATAACAGATATCTTAGATGGATATATAGCTAGAAAATATAACATTATAACTAAATGGGGACAGGCTATGGATCCCCTGGCGGACAAGCTGGTTCAGCTAACAGTACTTATTTGTTTTACAATCAAACAATTTATACCCCTATGGGTTATAATTGTATATGGAATAAAAGAGCTTCTTATGGTATTTGGCGGGATATTTTTATATACCAAAAAAGACAAAATGGTACTGCCGGCAAATTCGTACGGTAAGATAGCCACCGTAGTTTTCTACATTGCTATTTTAGCGGTGGCGTTTAATTCCAGATATGATAAATTACTAATGATAGTTGCGGTTTTGGTTGCCTTATATGCGTTTGTACAATACGTTATTATAGGTATAAAATATATAAGAAGGGCTCCCAATACCTAGTATATTAGGTTGAAATATAGTATATATCAACACATATTGACAAATATCTTTAAATCATTATAATAAGTGTTAGTTTTATAATTATAAACAACAATGACGAAAAGGAGTAAATAGCCTAATCCCTTAAGAGAGAAAAACTCGTGGCTGGGAGGTTTTTCAGGGCAATGGTTATTGAAAGTAGTTTCGGAGTTTCTGCATTGAAAAAAGTAGATGCAGACGGGTAAACCGTTATATTTATTGAGTGTTTATTTATATAATTTTAAATAGATAAAAATTAAGGTGGTACCGCGAGCAAACCCTTCGTCCTTATTTTGGGCGGGGTTTTTTTATTTAGGAGGAGAGAAACAAATATGGCAAACAATTTAGAAAAAAATTATAATCCACAGGCTTTTGAAAATCGGATATATAATCATTGGGTTGAGGGAAATCATTTTAAAGCAGAGGTAAACCCGGAAAAGAGGCCCTACTGCATAGTATTACCGCCACCGAATATTACAGGTGAGCTCCATATGGGCCATGCGTTGGACCATACACTCCAAGATATCTTAATTAGATGGAAAAGGATGCAGGGTTTTGAAACGTTGTGGCAACCGGGCACAGACCATGCGAGTATAGCCACAGAAGTAAAGGTAGTTGAAAGCATGAAAGAGGAAGGCCTGACCAAACTGGATGTGGGCAGGGAAGACTTTTTGAAAAGGGCCTGGGAATGGAAAGAAGAATATGGCGGTAAAATTGTAGAACAGATGAAAAAATTGGGAGATTCCTGCGACTGGTCCAGAGAACGTTTTACCATGGATGAGGGTTTGAGCAATGCTGTAACGGAAGTGTTTGTTAAGCTATATGAAAAGGGATTAATTTATAGGGGTAATCGTATTATAAACTGGTGTCCTGAATGCAAAACCTCCCTTTCTGATGCGGAAGTGGAACATGAGGAGCAAATGGGGCATTTTTGGCATATAAATTATCCTATTAAAGATAGTGATGAGGTACTGGAAATTGCAACTACCAGACCTGAAACCATGCTTGGGGACACAGGTGTTGCGGTACACCCGGACGATGAAAGATATAAGCATCTGGTTGGCAAAATAGCGATTTTGCCTTTGGTTGGAAGGGAATTAACTATTGTGGCCGATGATTATGTGGATCCGGAATTTGGAACCGGAGCGGTAAAGATAACCCCGTCACATGACCCGAACGACTTTGAGGTAGGAGAAAGGCATAATTTGTCCCAAATCAACGTGATGAATGACGATGCCACCATAAATGAAAACGGCGGCAAATATGAAGGTATGACCAGATACGAGGCCAGGGAGGCCATTGTAAAGGATCTGGAAAAGGGCGGGTTTATCCATAAAATTGTAAATCATAGTCATAATGTGGGCCAATGTTACAGATGTGATACGGCTGTAGAACCGTTGACATCAGACCAATGGTTTGTAAAAATGGGACCCCTTGCGGCACCCGCCATTAAGGCCGTAAATGATAACAGAGTTAAATTTGTTCCCGAACGATTTTCTAAAATTTATATACATTGGTTGGAAAATATTAAAGACTGGTGTATTTCCAGGCAATTATGGTGGGGCCATCGTATTCCTGCATATTATTGCAATGACTGCGGACACATAATTGTTCAGAAAGAAGAACCGACCGTCTGCGAAAAATGCGGTGGAAACGGATTTAGACAAGATGAGGACGTATTGGACACATGGTTCAGTTCAGCCTTGTGGCCATTTTCCACGTTGGGATGGCCGGAAAAAACCGAGGAGCTTAAATATTTTTATCCGACAGATGTGTTGGTAACAGGTTATGACATCATATTCTTTTGGGTAGTTCGTATGGTCTTTTCGGCATTGGAATTTATGGATGATATACCCTTTGAATATGTGTTTATCCATGGGCTTGTGAGAGATGCGGAAGGCAGAAAAATGAGTAAATCCCTGGGGAACGGCATTGATCCTCTGGAGGTTATAGAGGAATATGGCGCAGATGCTTTAAGGTTTACACTGGCTACGGGGAATACTCCCGGCAATGATATGCGTTTTCATATGGAGAAATTGGAGGCCAGTAGAAATTTTGCAAATAAGCTATGGAACGCCACAAGATTTGTATTGATGAATTTAGATGATGATTTTATTGACAAAAACGACATTTCAGAGGAACTTACCTTAGCTGATAAATGGATAATTTCCAGGCTCAATAAAACTGTAAAAGAAATAACTGAAAACATGGACAGATTCGAATTGGGGCTTGCCGTGCAGAAGTTATATGATTTTATTTGGAGCGAATATTGTGATTGGTATATTGAGTTGGTGAAACCGAGATTATATGGTGACAATATTGAAGAGAAAAAGACGGCGCAATATACCTTGACCTATGTACTGGAAAACATTTTAAAGTTGTTACATCCTTTTATGCCGTTTATAACTGAAGAATTATGGCAGAACATGCCTACGGTACAGGGAAGTGTAATTGCAGCGCAATGGCCTGAATATAAGGAAAATGAGGTACACACGGCAGCTGAGGAAAATATGGAACTCATAATGGATGCCATTAGAAATATACGTAACATCAGAGCCGAAATGAATGTTGTTCCCTCAAGGAAAGCAAAATTAATCATATTGACTATGGACAAAAATATAGCTAAAATAATGTCAGAAAATGAAGGATATTTTGTATCTTTGGCGAATGTTTCAGAAATTGAACTGGCAGAGAACAAGGATAAGGTACCTGAGGATGCAGTGTCTGCAGTTGTTAGGGGTGCAGAACTCTTCCTACCATTGGAAGAATTAATCGATTTTGAAAAAGAAGTTGAAAGATTGGAAAAGGAAAAATCTAAACTGGAAAGTGAAATTAAAAGGGTAGTGGGAAAACTCTCCAATGAGGGATTTGTCAATAAGGCACCTGCCAGGCTGGTTGATGAAGAGAAACAGAAGAAAATAAAATATGAAGAAATGTTAGTCCATGTATCGGAAAGATTGGACTCTTTGAAAAACAGATAGCAGTTGGCCAATTAGTCAGTTGGACGGTTGGTTAGTTGGCCGCAGTAGCGGAGAATTCATTCTCCGCTCACCATAGTTTAAGAATCATATAATTTAAGAAACGGAGTGGGGCAATGAACTACGAGCAGGCATTAGATTATATTCATGGAACCTATAAATTCGGAAGCAAGCTGGGTCTGGAAAACACAAAATATTTGTTGGGTCTACTAGGCAATCCGCATAAAAACCTAAAGGTTATCCATGTTGCAGGAACCAACGGCAAAGGTTCCGTTTCCTCATATATTCATACTATACTGAAAGAAGAAGGGTACAAGGTAGGACTTTATATTTCCCCTTACCTTGAGGAATTTACTGAGAGGATGATTATAAACGGCAAAGAGATACCAAGGGAAAGGCTGGCTGAAGTGACAGAGGTTGTTAAGGAAAAGGTAGAGCAGATGGTCAGGGACGGAAAAAATCATCCTACGGAGTTCGAGGTTGTAACCGCTATAGCCTTTTATTATTATGCTCAGGAAAATGTAGATTTTC
>JAAZJW010000192.1 GCA_012800145.1 Clostridiales bacterium
AGGAAAAAGACACGATAGGCGAAATAGGTAACATCAGCATGGGAACTGCAGCAACCACGTTGTCCACTCTTTTGGGAAGAAGGGTAACAATTACAACACCCGAAGTAGAAGTGCTGACCATTTCGGAGCTGGCTGAGCAATACCCAATCCCCTTTGTGGCTGTTGATGTAAAGTATAAAGAGGGACTGGAGGGTGTTAATTTATTGATCCTGAAGGTAGAAGACGTAAGCGTTATTACGGATTTAATGATGAATGGCGATGGCAAAATAGAGTCCCATGAGTTAACAGATTTACATTTGAGTGCTATCGGCGAAGCAATGAACCAAATGGTGGGTTCGTCTTCTACATCATTATCGGAAATGTTGAGCAAAAAAATAGACATAAATCCCCCCGACGCTTTTATGATGGACCTGGCTACAGATAATTTGATGCAATATTTTGAAAATTATACTAACTACGAAGATGTTTTCGTAAAAATTGCTTTTAAAATGACAATAGGAGACCTGATAGACAGTAAAATAATGCAGCTTATGCCTGTAGAATTCGCCAAGGCAGTTGTTAAAGGTCTATTGCACGGTATATCAGACACGGTTGCGGATGTTGGTACCGGTTCCGATACTGATTCTACACAAAACCATGCAGATGTCACCCCACAGCAATCGGAGCAGGCAGATTCCGGCGATGTGACCGATGCAGGAAATACATATTTTGCTGAAACTGATGATAGAAAAACAGAAAGGGAAACCGCTCGGACCGAGCAGGCTAAAAAAGTGAGCATAAGGCCTGCACAGTTTCAATCCTTTGATGAGCCCTCCATAAAAAGTGAAATACCTGAAAATATTGCGATTATACAGGATGTGCCACTGAAAATAACCGTAGAATTAGGTAAGACCGTAAAAAAGATAAGTGAGATCCTGGAATTTGGTCCCGGGACAATTATCGAGTTGGATAAATTAGTCGGAGAGCCCTTAAATATTTTAGTTAACGGCCAATATGTGGCCAGAGGTGAGGTTGTCGTAATAGACGAAAATTATGGTATACGTATTACTGAAATTGTTAATCAGGTAAGCCGTTTACCTAAATCATAAAACCAATTATTCGATGATATTATACAAATTAATTTTGTATATGTTTTATATGCTATAGGCAGAATTTATAGTTAAAATTTAAAGGAGGCAAGGCAATGTCAAATGGGATTTTAATTGTTGACGATGCAGCATTCATGAGAATGATGATTAAGGATGTGCTAACTAAAAATGGGTTCAATGTGACAGGTGAGGCAGAAAATGGAATCAAAGCAATTGAAAAATATAAAGAACTACAACCGGAACTGACCATTATGGACATTACAATGCCGGAAATGGATGGTATTCAGGCTGTTAAAGAAATAAGGAAACTTAATCCGGACGCCAGGATAATTATGTGTTCTGCCATGGGACAGCAAGCTATGGTAATTGAGGCTATACAGGCCGGAGCAAAGGATTTCATAGTCAAACCCTTTCAGGCTGATCGTATTGTAGAAGCCGTTAAAAAAGTGATTGGGTAATGTACAGACATACGTTACCTGTGTTTTTGTTATTGGTAGCTGCTGTCGCTATTATTATTTTTGCTTATTATATTACTACCATGGTAGGTAAAAAAATGAACAGGTTACTAGAGGGCAGGTATACACGGGTTTTAGAAAGATCCATAATAGGAATGGGTACAAATATTACAATTTTGAAAATAAACCAAAAAATATATATCATTATGATGCAAGGGAAATCAGTTAATCTTCTGGATGTAATAGAAGAAGATAATTGGAAAATTTTAAATAATAAGAATAAGACCCGACCCGATACTCGGAATATAAACAATAATTTTTCGGTGAAGGAATTACTCAATAAAATAAAAAAAATTCTTGGTAACAACAGACTTGATCGAAACGGTAGTGATAATGATGAACAATATAAAGTATAAAAATATCAAAATGATTGTTTGCGTTCTAGTATTTTTTTTATCTTTAGGTATAATCGGCTCATATGCACAGCCTGATAACATTATACCCGATATACAATTAAACATCGAAGGTACTACCGACCCGGAACGAACAGTCAATTCATTGCAGTTGTTAGCCCTATTGACCGTATTATCGTTGGCACCGGCTATTCTCATTATGGTTACAAGTTTTACAAGAATAATAATTGTTTTGTCTTTTTTAAGAAATGCTATTGCTACGCAACAAACTCCACCGACACAGGTTTTAATAGGATTGGCATTGTTTTTGACTTTTTTTATTATGAGCCCCATTATTGCGGAAATAAACCAAAATGCACTTCAGCCCTATTTAAACGAGGAAATAGATCAGGCTGAGGCAATTGAAAATGCAATGGAACCGCTGAGGGAATTTATGTTTACGCAGACAAGGGATACAGATTTGGCACTATTTTTAGAGGCAAGTGATACAGATTTGGCGGACAATGCGGAATTACGTGATATTCCGACGACTTCACTGATTCCCGCTTTTATAATCAGTGAACTGAAGACTGCTTTTCAAATGGGATTTATATTGTTTATACCTTTTATTGTACTGGATATGGTTGTTGCAAGCGTTTTAATGTCAATGGGAATGATGATGCTGCCTCCTGCAATGATTTCCTTGCCCTTTAAGCTTCTTTTATTTGTTATGGTGGATGGTTGGAATGTTCTGGTAAAATCGTTGTTACTCAGTTTTAAGTAGGGGTGAAAAAATGAACGAGAGAATGGTTATTGAGCTAGGTCAACAGGCAATGTTTACTATTTTAATTTTAGCTTCTCCAATGTTGGTATTGGGGCTATTGGTTGGACTGGCTGTCAGTATTTTTCAGGCTACAACTCAGATTCATGAGGCTACCCTGGCCTTTATTCCTAAAATCATAGTAATCTTAGGTTCTATGGTGATATTTGGGCCCTGGTTATTATCTATAATTATTAATTTCACGTTAAAATTATTTACAAGTATGAATAGTTTTATTCAGTAGAGAGTGACTAGATTATGACGGGAGATTTGATAGGTTTTATTTTATCTAATTTTCAGCTATTTATTTTAATACTGGTCAGGGTAACAGGATTATTTGTAATATCACCTATATTTGGGCGAAATAATTTACCCACGATAATGAAAATAGGCATTTCAGTGATTATAGCATTAATTTTATTGCCCCTAAAAATAAACACATTTCATCTATCAATTAACAACTATAAGATGTTAATTTTTTGGTCGATATCTGAGTTTTTAATAGGAATTATTATAGGATTTATTGCGTTTATATATTTTACAGCTATATATCTTGCGGGTACGATAATTGACATTCAAATGGGTTTTGGAATGGTAAATATTATGGACCCCCAAACAAACATACAAATGCCTCTGGCGGGTGGATTTTATAATATACTGATCACGTTACTATTTTTAGGTATCAACGGTCATCATAAATTAATACAAAGTTTAATGTACAGCTATGAAATATTACCGATAGGTTTTAACATATCCATAAACGAAAATATAATCAGTTATCTGGTAAAAGTTTTTATGGAGATCTTTATTTTAGCATTTCAGCTGAGCGCGCCTGTTTTAATTGCTATTTTTTTGGGAAATGTGATACTTGTAATTTTAGCGCGGACAATGCCTCAAATGAATATTTTTATTGTGGGGCTCCCTTTCAAAATAATTGTCGGTATTGCTGTCATGATGGTAACCTTACAATTGCTTCCATATTATAGCGAAAACCTATTTGATAGAATGTTGCATTCTATACATGAAGTAATGCAGTTTTTTGCTAGGGGATGAGTTTATGTACCTTAAAATTGATTTGCAGCTTTTTTCAGCAGAAAAAACGGAAAAGCCTACCCCAAAAAAGAAGAGGGAGGCAAGGGAAAAGGGAAATGTTCTGCAAAGTAGGGAAATTAATTCAGCTTTTGTGCTCCTGGCGGCATTTATTATAACAAACATGTTTGCAGTGTTTATGGGTATGGTTCTGAAAAAGAGCACCCTGCATGTATACGAACAATATTTGCCGGTTAATTATGCGTTTTCAATTAAAAATTTACAAAGCATTATGATTGGCATAACGATAAATTTTTTTATAATTGTAGCACCGATTATGTTAACCGGTTTAATTGTAGGTGTTTCATCCAGTTATCTGCAGGTGGGTGCATTGTTTACCGCTAAGCCTTTGAACATAGATATAAATAGATTAAATCCTATCGAGGGATTTAAAAGAATGCTTTCAATGAGGTCGGTTGTTGAAACCTTAAAAGCATCTGCCAGAATTTTGGTTTTGGGATACATGTCCTATAGTTATGTTAAAAACCGGGTTAATTTTATCTTTAACAGTATAAGCATGGATATAATTAAAATACTGGAATTGCTTTTGGAGATGTCTGTGGGTGTGGGAATAAGGCTGGGTGTAGCACTTGTTGTGTTGGCAGTATTGGATTATCTCTATCAGAGATATGATTACAATAAAAATTTAATGATGACCAAACAGGAAGTAAAAGAAGAATATAAACAAACTGAGGGAGATCCGAAAATCAAATCAAGGATCAGAGAAAAACAAAGGGCCATATCGATGCGCAGAATGATGCAGGATGTTCCAAAAGCAGATGTAATTATAACGAATCCGACCCATTTTGCTATCGCTATAGAATATAATCCGGAGCATTTTGATGCGCCCAGGGTTATTGCAAAAGGCAGGGAACTTGTTGCTGAAAACATTAAAAAAATCGCATTGGAAAACGACATTGTGGTCGTGGAAAATAAACCATTGGCAAGGGCCTTATATGATAATGTGGAGATAGGACAATTTGTTCCGCCTGAGCTATATCAAGCCGTTGCCGAGGTGTTGGCCTATGTATATCGTATTAATAATAAAATTTAGTGGGGGATAAAAGATGAAATTCGGTGATGCTATTGTTACACTTGCTGTGGTAGCTATTGTGGCAATAATTATTATACCAATTCCATTGGGTGTTCTTGATGTCTTGTTGAGTTTTAATGTAGCCCTGTCCCTGCTTATTATGGTTAAGGCTATGTATACGGAGGAAGCACTGGAATTTTCAATTTTTCCATCTATTTTGTTAATTGCTACACTATTCAGATTGGCGCTTAATATTACTACTACAAGATGGATACTATCCTCAGGAACCGCCGGTAGCTTAATAGAAACATTCGGTAGCTTTGTTATGCAGGGAAATGCTATTGTCGGTTTTATTGCCTTTTTGATAATAATTGTTGTACAGTTTATGGTGATAACCAAGGGTTCGGAAAGGGTTTCCGAGGTTGCAGCCAGGTTCACATTAGATGCCATGCCGGGAAAACAGATGGCAATAGATGCAGACCTTAATGCCGGCCTTATAGATGATCAGGAAGCCAGGGAAAGGAGAAAAAAAGTACAGAAGGAAGCAGATTTTTACGGCGCCATGGATGGAGCGAGTAAATTTGTAAAAGGTGATGCTATTGCAGGCATTATTATTACAATTATTAATATTGTTGCCGGATTTGCAATAGGCATGTTGACCGGAAATCTGGATTTTATAAGCACCCTTCAAAAATATACCATTTTAACCGTCGGTGACGGTTTAGTCAGCCAAATACCCGCATTGTTAATTTCGACAGGAACAGGTATTATTGTAACAAGAGCTGCATCGGAAGGAAATCTGGGCAGCGATTTAATCGAACAATTATTTAATAATCATAAAATAATGTTTATAATTTCCGGAGTTTTAGTTTTTTTTGCTATTGCAGGATTACCGAGGGTACCATTTGTATTATTAGCTATATTGTTTTTATATCTGGGTATAAATTTAAGAAAGGCTGTAATTAGAGCTGAAACCGAAGCAGTTCCGGATGAGATTACCGAAATTGCAGATGAAAAAAGAAAACCGGAAAATGTCATGCCTTTGCTTAACGTAGATCCGATAGAGCTGGAATTCGGATATGGAATTATTCCCCTGGCAGATGTTAGCCAGGGAGGGGATTTATTCGATCGTTTAGTGATGATCAGGAGACAATGTGCCTTAGAATTAGGAATTATAGTACCGATGTTCAGGTTAAGGGACAATATTCAATTAGAACCCAATAACTATATAATTAAGATTAAGGGTGTTGAAATAGCACAGGGTGAGATAATGTTTGATCACTATTTGGCTATGAACCCCGGGACGGCCGATGGGGAAATAGAAGGCATCGATACCACAGAGCCTGCATTCGGATTGCCTGCTAAATGGATAAACGAAGAAGAAAGGGAAAAAGCGGAAATATTCGGATATACTGTTGTTGACCCGCCTTCGATCATAGCAACACATTTAACCGAGATAGTAAAAAGATATGCACATGAATTGTTAGGAAGACAGGATGTCAAAAAAATAATAGACAATGTCAAAGAAAATCATCCGGCCTTAGTAGAAGAATTGGTTCCCGATCAAATGAGTATAGGGGAAATCCAAAAAGTGTTATATAATCTATTAAAAGAGGGAGTTTCAATCAGAGATATGGTTACTATACTCGAAACTTTAGCGGATTATTGCAACATAACTAGGGATACGGATATGCTTACCGAATATGTAAGACAAGCATTGGGCAGAGCCATTACTAAACAATTTATAGCCGGTCAACCCGCAAAGGTAATAACTATCGATCAGCAATTAGAACAAAAAATTATGGACTCCATCCAGCAGACTGATAAAGGTTCATATATTGAAATGGAACCGGATTTGGTTCAGATGATTTTAAATAACTTATCACATCAAATACAAAAATTAGTCAATCTGGGTGAACAACCTGTCATTATTACAGCTCCGATTGTCAGGTTGTATCTAAAGAGACTGACAGAACAACTTACTTCAGATTTAACAGTTTTGTCATATAATGAAGTTGACCCGTCTGTAGAAATTGAATCAATTGGGATGGTGAGGATATAGATGAAGGTTAAAAAATTTTACGGTAACGATAACTATGATGTTGTGACCAAGATAAGAGGCGAGTTAGGGCCCAATGCGGTAATACTCCATCAAAAAAAAGTTAAACCCAAGGGTCTGTTGGGTATCTTTAAAAGGTCAGTGGTTGAGGCGGTAGCCGCCATCGAGGATGTGCCATCACCGGTTAGAAACCGTAACATCTTGAACATGGCCAAGGCTCAAGAACAGTATTTAAGAAAGAAAGTAGCGTTGAAATCCGGCAATAAGGGTCTGGAAAAAGAGATAAATGATATTAAGTCCATGTTGAGCACTGTGATTGATCAAATAGAGAATGCCAATACACCAAAACCATCAAATAACTCAGGCGATATAAAAGACAGCTATATATATAATGTTTTTCTGGAAAATGAAGTAGATGAAGATTTAATACCCATCTTATTAGAAGATTATAACTGGGACACAGAGCAGTTGCAGTCCGGTGATAAAAAAATTGTTAAGGATTTTTTGGCCCAAATTATGCCTTCAGATATTAGCAATAATGACATGGGCTTAGACTCAAAGGTTATATTTTTTATAGGGCCTACGGGTGTAGGCAAAACAACTACAATTGCAAAATTGGCTGCCAACTATAGCCTCGAAAAAGGATTGAAAATCGGATTAATAAGTGCAGATACATATCGCATAGCCGCTGTGGAACAACTGAAGGTTTATAGCGACATTCTAAATATACCATTGGAGGTCATATATTCACCGGATGAAATACATGATGCCATCAATCGTTTAAATGATCGGGATATTATTATGGTGGATACAGCGGGCAGAAGTCATAAAAATCATGAACATATGCAGGAATTGGTGTTTCTTTTGGATAAAGTAAAAGATAAGGGAGTATATTTGGTAATCAGTTCTACCACTAAAAACAGTGATTTGAAAAATATCCTGGATAGATACAGTTTTTTAAAAGATTACAAAATTATATTTACAAAACTGGACGAGGTAGATACCTATGGTTCCATCCTGAATATTGCAATGACAGAACCGAGCTTTCTTTCTTATATAACAACAGGGCAAAGTGTTCCCGATGATATCGAAATAATAACCTCGAGCAAAATATTGGATATGTTACTGGGGGAATTTCAATATGATTGATCAAGCCGCTAAATTACGGAAATTGATCAATGATAAAAAGACAGCTTCCGGACAAACTGTTTTGCAAAATGAGCAAATTGTTGAGGACGCTAGGGTAATATGTGTTACTAGCGGAAAGGGCGGTGTGGGCAAAACGAATTTTACAATAAATTTGGCTATAGAATTGAGCAGATTAAACAATCGAGTTGTTATAATGGATGCAGATCTGGGATTAGCTAATGTTGATGTGGCACTTGGGATAATACCTGAACATACTTTACTTGATGTTATCCATGGTGAAAAATCAATAGGGGAAGTTATGAGTCCGGGACCTGACAATATAAAAGTTATATCAGGAGGTTCCGGGATAACGGAACTTGTTGATATGTCTTTTTCATCTATTCAACAGTTAACTGAAAAACTTCTTTTAATAAA
>JAAZJW010000193.1 GCA_012800145.1 Clostridiales bacterium
GGAGTCTTTACCCAAAATTCCAGTTCCGTGGCCGATGTTAAAACCACATCCTCTATAGCCTCTTCCTCGGTAATACCCAGGTCCTTTCTAACATGGGGATATTTATTTATTAGGAACTTTATCTCCGAAGAAAAATGTTCTATAGATTTCTTTAATATAGATCTTGAATCTACATTTTTTAAATTATGAACCAAAAATGCAGGCATTCTAAGTGTCCCTATAGGCAAACCTGTTTCCTTGCAAATATGCTCATGGTTATAATCAACGAACCAATTAACCGAAAGATCAGGGACTAAATCCACCTTTGCATTATTCAGTGTAGCAATCTTGTGAAGAACTACACTTGAACCATCGGTTTGGACACCTATATTCAGAAACCTTTCCATTTCATTAATAAATAAATCTATGGGTATTTTTTCATCTGTATCATTCCCGCCTAAATCCACAGCCACTAAGGAAACAAACTGGATTGAAGGATGAAACTCCAATAGCTTAACAAGTTTCTCTTTATCATGGGTCCATGGGGGTAAGTAATATAACATAGGCTCCTCCAACAAATTCCTGAGCAGTTCCTTCATAAATATTCCTCCAGACAAAATTAAATATATAAACAATCTAATTTGCAATTCCTTGTTGGGAACCCAGAACCATTTCGATAAATTCATCCAACAAGCAGGAATCAAACTGGGTTCCTTTATGTTTTATCAGTTCTTCGATGGCTTCTTTCTCATCTAAGGCATCCCTGTATTCCCTTTCAGAAGTGATTGCGTCATAGGCATCAGCTATGGTTACAATTTTTGTAAGTCTTTCTATTTCATCACCTTTAAGTCCATCAGGATAACCCTTCCCATCTATACGCTCATGATGATTACGTACAATAGACATAATATCCTCTAAAAACTTTAAATCCTTGATAAATTCTACGCCTTTCTCTGAATGGCTTTTTAATAATTCATATTCCTCATCACTTAGCTTGCCGGACTTTAATAATATGTTGTCCGGAATGGCCAGTTTCCCTATGTCATGTAATATACTGCCATAACGCAATATTTTCAACTCTTTGTTTGATAGGTTAAGTTTTTTCCCCAACATTAAACTATATTCCATTACTCTTTCACTATGCCCTTTAGTATAACTATCTTTAAATTCTATTGCTTTAACTAAACCCTTAATAATACTGAAGTGGGTCCTTTCAACTTCGGTAATGAGATTGCTGTTTTGTATAGTAACGGACACCATTTTTGATAATTGTTTTAAATATGGTGTAAAGTTTAAGTTCAGATCATTTCCAAAATAACTGATAATACCGATTACTTCCGTTTCTTCATCAAAAATGGGTATTTGAAGCAACATAGATATATCTGCACACCAACTATATTTAAAAACAAAACGCGGATCATTTAATGTGTCGGTAACCAATAATTCCTCTTTGTTTTCTACTATCCAACCTATTGTCCCTTCATCTTTTTTATAGCCTATGCATTTGTCTAATTCACTAAAATTTATGGATTTCACCACATTAAAGCACTCCTGCCGTTCCTTTTGAAAGTAAACAGCACAGCGATCGGCCCTGATTATTTCCTTGGTGTGTATCAGGATAGCTTCCAGAAGTTCATTCCAGTCTTTTTTTGAATAAAAAATTTCTGACAGAGTATTTATCAATTTTTCATTTTGTAGTCTTTTTGATATCTCGTCATATGCTTCCAATAGCTCCGTGCTGGTTTCACTGATTTCTTCAAGGCTTGCCGACAGTTCTTCGTTCACGGCTCTTAATTCCTCATCCCTCAGTGATATCGCTTCCACGGTTTTGTTAAACTGAATTGCGATATCTCCAAACTCGTCCCTTCTTTCTATAGGTATCTGAGATGTATAGTCACCATCCTCAACCTTTTCCATCCCCAGTATTAATTTATTAATGGGATCTAAAATCCTTCTAACAAAAAAATTGATAAAAAACAGGGTCAATATAAATACAACAAAAAAAACTTCAATGTTTTGAACAAAAATACCCGTAATAGTAAAGTTTGTCGAAGTTTTTGGGGTTGCAACCCATACCGAAACAAAGGTAATAACAAATATCAACATGCCTATTAATGGAAGCTTATACTTTAATCTCACCATACTCCTCCTATTAACATATAAAACCTGAAGTTAATTTCTACGATTTTAAATACGTTTTTCCCAACACATCTCCATTATCGACAGGTCATCCTTCAAATCAGTTTGTGCTCTTATCAATTTATTCAGACCCGCTATTAAATTGCCATTCACATGACCTGTTTCTTTTCGTATATAGTCGATAATACCGTCAAGTTCAATAGGCCTGCCCTTTTCGTCCTTTATCTCCATTAAACCGTCTGTATATATAATTAAACAATCACCTGAATCCAAATGTACTGTCTTTTCTTCGTTTCTTTTACTAAACTCAAATCCCACCGGAGTGCCATATGCATCCAGCTCTATTATTTCTCCCGTATTTTTAACCAGTAAAGGGGCAGGGTGTCCTGCCTTTACATATTTCATTATTCCTGTTCTAATATTTAATATCATATAGAATATGGTGAAATAATGGCTGTATCTACCGAAAGGAAACCTTTCATTTAAATAATCAATAACCTCCAATGGGGTTA
>JAAZJW010000194.1 GCA_012800145.1 Clostridiales bacterium
GTAACATTCGGCCTTGATTCATATATAATGCCGACTACTCCGAGGGGCACAGTCATTCTGCTGATAGTGAGCCCGGTTTCCGTAGTCCATACATCATTACTCCGCCAAATAGGGTCCTTCAGGTCTATGATGGTGTTAACACCGTCTATCATGCCCTGCATCCTGGATTCATTCAGTGCAAGCCTGTCTATAAGGCTTGATTTCGTACCGTCCTCTTCTGCTATCCTTATGTCCTTTTCATTTTCAGAAAGTATATATGAAGAATTCTTTTTCAAGCTTTCTACCACCAAATTTAAGGCATCGTTTTTAAATTTAGTAGGAACAGTCGATAACAAACGAGAAGCTTCCTTTAGTTTTATACATTTTTCGGTTAAAACAGACATCACATCACCCTTCTCTTATATTAAATATCAAGATTATTATAATAGATTTTATATATATATTCAAATATATAATAAGACACAGAAAGGCGATTCTTGTATGTTGCCCTCAACATAGAAAGAACTGTCAGACTGTGTGAAAAAGCACTTTTTCCGCTTTTTGTCATTCTGAGTGTAGCGAAGAATCTCGTTTTTAGGCCATTTGAGATCCTTCGCTTCGCTCAGGATGACATTTTTCACACAGCCCAATGTTTTATTTGCCATATTTTATAGTCCATATTTATTTTTATGAATTTTTTCAAGTTTTAGGTCTTCTATTTTATGGACAGGCCTTTCTTCATCAGGATAACCGATTGCAATAATGGATTCAACTTTTTTATCTTCAGGGACGTCTAACAAACCTTTTATGTAGTCTCCAGATGTTGTATTATCGTCATAATCCCTTTCCCTGACTTGTATCCAACATGAACCGAGTCCTAGGGATTGGGCTGTCAGTTGAATAATAATCGATGCAATTGAAGCATCCTCTATCCATACATCGTTGACCTTAGGGTTCCCTAATACAACAAAAGCTAAAGGGGCATCCTTTAAAAATGCCGAACCTGCAGGTCTGGCTTTTGATAGTTCCCTTATTATTTTCTTATCATCTACTATTATAAATTCCCATGAATAAAGATTTTTCGAAGTTGGTGAAAGCAGAGCTGCATATTTTAATTGTTCAATCTTCTCGTTTTCAATCCTTTTATCTTTGTATTTCCTGATACTTCGTCTGTTTTTTAATATTTCCAGCATTATTTTCCCTCCTTTCCAACATTATCAAACCCTTAAAACTGAACCCCTAATTTACGTTCTTGTAAATTCAGTTTTTCTCTTGCAATTTTTATCAGGGTATCCTTTTTGTTTGTATCCGGATCCTCTAACACTGTTTCCAACAATTCATTTAAAATCGTTCCTATCAGCTTTCCTTCAGGTACCCCCAATTCCATTAAATCGTACCCGTCAATTTCTAAATCCTTTACGGTCAAGGGCTGTTTTTCGTTTATTATCCTTTCAACTTCACCCTTTAATTTTATTATACCCCTTACATCTATTTCATCTTCCTCAGCTATGGCCTCTATATCTGCAACCTGTAGTTTAAATAATCTGTTTATATTGTCCTGACCTACTCTGTTGATAAATCTTTTCATAGCCTTGTCGGACAAATTTTCGTATCTTGACATATGTTCTTTAACCAGGATTGCTACTTGCTCTATAGATTTGCTATCATATTTCAGTCTTTTCATTATATCTTCTGCAATTTCCGCACCTACTACACTGTGATTAAAAAAACGCCCTACACCCCTTGCATCCAAAACAAAGGTTTCGGGTTTTCCTATATCATGAAATAACGCCGCCAATCTAAGTATCAAATCACTTTCGGTATTGTCCACCACACTTAGGGTATGGTTAAAAACATCTTCATGGTGATAGGGATTATGTTGTTCAAACCCGATACAGGTTTCCAACTCCGGCATTATATATTTTAAAAGACCCGTGGCCTCCAGCAACCTGAATCCCACAGAAGGTGCAGGCGATAGTAATATTTCGTTCAGTTCCTCCCTAATCCTTTCCACACTGATGTTTATAATATTCCCACACAGTTCTTTTGTTGCATCGAAGGTACCCGATTCCAGTTGATATCCTAGTTGTGTGGCAAACCTTACACCCCTCAACATGCGCAAATAATCCTCCCTAAATCTTTCCACGGGATCACCCACACATCTTATTTTCTTGTCCCGTATGTCCTGAAGCCCGCCATAATAGTCAATCAGCCCAACCCTATCATTATATGCCATGGCATTGATTGTAAAGTCCCTTCTTTTCAAGTCTTCCTTTAATTTGTTCGTAAATATAACCTCTTCCGGGTGCCTACCGTCTATATAATCCCCGTCAATTCTATATGTTGTTATTTCATAACTTTCACCGCCAATAACCACCGTCACGGTTCCATGCTTAAAACCCGTAAGTACTACTTTAAACGAACTGAATATATGCAGCATTTCCTTGGGAATGCAATTTGTGCATATATCCCAATCCTTTGGAATTAAGCCCAATATACTATCCCTAACACATCCGCCAACAATATATCCGGCACAACCCTCAAAATATAATATAGACAGTATTTTTTTTACATTA
>JAAZJW010000195.1 GCA_012800145.1 Clostridiales bacterium
AGGGGTGCGAATTCCAGTGCTGGTGTTATATACGTTTTAAATGAGGATATTAACAATTCCAACATCGGTCAGCATTATATTTATGCCGGAAGAATGGATCAAATAGTTGAAGACAGATTATGGTTAAGGGATTTCTTTTTGCTGGACGAAAATGAGTGGCAATCTTTCAGGGGTAAGAAGGAATTATTTTTTGATAATGATACGGATATTTATGATTTGGATAAGGAAGGAAGAAGGATATCTATAGAGGAGTTTTATAGCGGAATCTATGCAATAGACGAGAACTCGAAACATGCCAGGAAAAATAATTTAAAAGACTGGCATGCCTATATTTATACGGATGGGGATAGGATAAGTGCTCTTATGGCGCAAGAAAATATGGATTCTCTTTTGAAACAAAGAGTAACTAACGGTTTAGTTTCTTCCGTCATTAATGATAATTTTGTCGGTTGGAAAATCAGGCTTACCAATGCTTGTGATTGGAGCAATGCAAAATCTCAATGGATGGGGAAAAGTGCAGATTTGGATGTATGTTTGGAAAAAGCATTGTTAATTAAGAATGGTAGGCAAATAGAACCCTGTGATTTAAAATCCGGTGATCGTGTTTATCTGGTTCGGGATGATTACTATGCAAAAGTTCTGATAGTGAAATAACAACAGAACAATAGTTTAACGATTGTTTAAAAAAGGGTGAATTATATGAGAAAAATAATTTTAATAATGTTAGCAATAGGCTTGACATTTACACCAATAAACACATTCGCCTTCCCTCCGGAATTTGCGGGTGGAGTAAACAACGAATATGAATACGAGGAAATAGTGTTTATAACGGGAAAACCTATAAAATTTACAGGAACAGCGAAGATAACAGAAAAGGATAAAGCAGATACCAAAACAGTTAGCTATAAAATAAATTTAACTCCGACAGAAAACTCGGGGAAGGATAAATTGACCCGCAATATTACATATGTTACAGAGTATGATGATCATAGTGATAGAGGGCAAACTATAGGGCAGACAAGAGTGAATAGTTACAGCGAAACCATAGAACTAGATGGAAACAAATTCACTCTGAAGGATTATCAGTTTTCAAAATCGGATGTCATAGATAACAGGCCTGCCTCCGATTTTTATTCAGGTAACGTGACAGGCAGAAAAGTTTATGATATCAACAAAAAAGGAAGAACTGTGGAGGGGGAAGTTATTATAGACATCAGCGGGAGCAATGCAGGTTACGAAAATTTTTGGGGTGCTACAGAAACCCAAACTATTGATTTTATATACAATGTAAATTGGGAACTGCCCGGCAACAAAACCGGGGACGAAGATGAAAATAAGACAACCCCATCCAGAAGTTGGCAGGGCATGGTAAAAAGCCAAGTTTCGGACAGTATGACAAAGACACTCAAATACAGTAACAACGAAGCTAATTTTTCCAGTTTTAATGGTGGATATATATGTATAACAAGCAGCGAAATTGTATCTAAGTATGATTATGACCTTCCTTATATGGACGAAGACAGGATAAGTGACGATAAAAGGGAAAAGGGATCAAAATATTTATCCAAGGAGATGGTTCCTAAAATTGAAAGGTTAATAGTCCCTAAATTCAGAGATTTAGGGGGACATTGGGCGGAGAGCTATATCAATAAACTTTATTCTTTGGACGTATTTGACGAGGTGCCCACATTTTTTATACCGGATGCGCCGATGGTTAGGGAAGAGTTTACAAAGGCAGTTATGAGGGCCAGTGATATCAGACCCGCGCAAGAACCTGTCAAGAGGAGTAGTAGGAGAAATAGGGAGCCGGAGATTTCCCCATTTGCAGATGTTTCGGTGGAAGATGACAACTATGAATACATAAAAAGCGGGGTGGAGAAGGGGATAATCCAGGGTATATCCGGGGACAGGTTTGCACCTAGGGATTATTTAACCAGGGCACAGGCCATTACTGTTATTATTCGTGCACTGGGTTTTGAAAATAAAGCACCTACACCCGGGTACATCACATCTTTTTCCGATGACAGATCCATACCGTCTTGGGCAAGGGATAGTATTTATATGGGGCAGGAGATAGGGCTGGTCCAAGGTGATCAGTTAAACAGGATAAATCCCAATGATGAATTGACTCGTGCGGAAGCTTCCGCCATGCTTGTAAGGTTTCTGGAATTCCTGGAAAAGGACCTACAGAAAGATTATAGAGAAAATATTATTTTATTTAATTGAGATTCTTCGCCGATGTCCGGAGTTTACATGTGTTATCCATCTTTACGATTCGGAGCAGCATGGATTAATATCTAAAATAGTGCAATATCAGCTTGAGAATGAAAAATTTTAAGAAAATGCAGGGAAAAAAGGGTTTATATAGAATTATGTATCGTTAGGTCTTATATATTAGGGACGGGGAGGAAAACCATGAAAAAAATGAGAATTAAATTAACCTTCATTGTTGTGGCATTATTTATTGTGCTGAGCACCATGCTATCTTTTGCTGAGCCGACAAATTTTACAGATGTTGATGGTCATTGGGCAAAGGAGTATATAGAAAATGTGCATAAACGTCGGTTTATGTCGGGTTATCCGGGGGGCACATTTAAACCACAGGGACATATTACTAAGCTAGAAGCTATAGTTATAGCTGCAAGACTTATGGATTATGACGATAAAAATGAACAACATTATGCAAATCAATACAAGCAAAAATTAGAAAATAACAACATCCCGAGTTGGGGACGAGGTGCTGTAGCATATGCCCTTTTCAATGATATATTGTTGGAAAACGAACTGCAATCACTGGTGTCCGGTTCCAGTCAAACACCTGCTAAACGATATGAAGTGGTCATCTATATAGGGAGGGTGTTACGATATAGAGCCGGGGAAGAAATTAATGAAATAATACATGCTATTCCACCATATGAAGACAAAGAAAGCATTCCTAAAGAAGCAAAGCCCTATATAGAATTGCTGTCAAATAAGGGCATACTGGATGAGGCCAGTAATGATGGATACTTTCTACCGAACAACCAAATAACCAGGGCAGAGGTTGCTAAACTGGTTTCTATGTCCGCGGAAATCCTGGATGGTGTTTCGGATGATGATATAATTGTGGAGCCGGGATCTATAATTTTCCCACCTGAAATCCCGACAAGAAAAACTGTTGACGGAAGTATAGAAAATGTTGTTTTCGGTGATAAAAACATTATTTCAATAAAAAGCGAAAGGGGTGGCA
>JAAZJW010000196.1 GCA_012800145.1 Clostridiales bacterium
GATGTTATGAAATCTTTGGATATTGAGTTTCTAAGAGATCAAAAAGCCCGAACATTGTCGGGGGGTGAAACACAAAAAGTAGCCCTAGCCAGGGCAATTGTGATTAAACCTTCATTGTTACTGCTAGATGAACCCACAGCTAACATTGACCCGAATTCAGTTCTGGTTATGGAAGAAAACATAAAAAAATTCCATGGGGAAAGCAATTCCACAGTGATTATGATCACCCATAACCTACAGCAAAGCAGGAGACTTTGCGTTGATGTAGCTTTTATGAACAAGGGCGAGATTGTGGAAATTGGAGATGTGGACAGTGTTTTTAACCATCCCGAAAACATTACAACCAAAAAATTTATTGCAGGTGACATTATAGTATAACAAAGCAATTATATTATTTTTTACTTGCTATTTTAACGACTTCCCCTATCCTGGACATAACATATTCATATCCCCCCGCCTCGTGGGGGATTGTGCAATTAGAACAGTCTTTTATGCCCTCATCCGTATACACAAAATTGCCGCCACATTTATCTCCCAGCACATAAAGAGGGCAAAAGCAAAATAAACAGTTAAATTTGTCCGGATTGCTTACCTTATGACAGGGGAAAAATTCACATTTTTTGTTCTGTACAAATTTATAATTTTTACCTTTGTTTTTGTTAATCAAAATATCACCCCACAATATAGCTACTATTTTATCCGATAAGGTGTTGTTATAGCTACTATTTTATCCGATAAGGTGTTGTTCTGCAAATATTATTGGACTATTTATTTATATCATTGCTATAAAATTCCCACATTTCTGTCATCCCGAGATGCGCAGAATAAACACGGTCCGCGAAGGATCTTAAACAAAAATTGACAATTCTGTCATTCTGAGACGAGCAGAATAAATCCGGCCCGCGAAGGATCTTAAACAAAAGTTGACAGTTCTGTCATCCTGAGACGCGCAGAATAAACACGGCCCGCGAAGGATCTTAAACAAAAGTTGACAACATGGATACATATATAATATTATAGGAAATAGAAAAAAATGTCGTTATTTGAAAGAAGGCGGGATAGATGATAATACTTGACCGTTATGAGAATGATTATGCAGTTATAGAAACGGGTAATAAAATTATAAATGTAGATAGAAATTTATTAGAGGAAGGTTTGAAAGAAGGGGATATACTTATTTTAAAGCAAGGAAAATATTATAAAGACGAGAAAGCAACAGAAGCAAGAAAAAAACATATGGCTGACAGGTTTGGAAAGCTTTGGAGGAAATGATGAGAGTTACTGTCAGTTGTGAGCACTGACTGTGAATAGAATCACAGTTGTTTTTTGCTTGTATTACTATTTTGGTTCCATGGTCTGAACAAACCCATGCAAAAAAATGGCATGGTACTTTCTTCAGACGTTTATATATCAAAAGGGTCACAATTATACTAATGAGTATCATAATATACATTAATTAGAATCAGAATACCGAAATATATGGTTTTCTAAAATTAGCAGTTTATTTTGGATTACAGCCAGTTTGATTTGGTGTTTTGGTTTTCGAATTCTGATATAATAGATAATATTCAGTGTATTTTGGGGGGCAGGGCAAAATGAAGAATCTGGTATATTTAGGTCTGGATGTTGGATCCACAACTGTCAAACTAGTAGTTTTGAACAAAAATTACAAAATTATATACAGTCGGTATGAGAGACATTTTGCCGATATTAAGAAAACAATACAGCAACTTATCAATGATGCTTATGACAATTTCAAGGACAAAAGCATAATGATAATGACAACCGGTTCAGGTGGTCTGCCTGTTTCAAAGTGGCTGGATATTTCATTTATACAAGAAGTAATATCCAGCACAAAAGCTATAGAAAAATTTTTCCCGCGTACCGATGTTGTGATAGAACTCGGAGGGGAAGATGCCAAAATAACATACTTATCCGGGTCTGTAGAACAGAGGATGAACGGAACATGCGCAGGGGGCACGGGCGCATTTATAGACCAAATGGCCGCCTTAATGGAAATCGATGCCGAAGGACTGAACGAACTGGCAAAAAAACATACCACAATATATCCTATTGCCTCCAGGTGCGGGGTTTTTGCCAAAACAGATGTGCAACCCCTGCTGAACGAGGGCGCGGCAAGGGAAGATATTGCGGTCTCGGTTCTTCAGGCAGTTGTAAATCAGACCATAGGGGGGCTCGCCTGTGGCAAACCAATTAAAGGCAACGTGGCCTTCTTAGGAGGCCCTTTGTATTTTCTATCTGAACTCCGTCAACGTTTTATAGAAACCTTGAAATTAAAAGAAAAAGAAATAATTTTTCCTGAAAATTCCCAGCTTTTTGTAGCTATGGGTGCTGCGCTGGCGGCTACGGAAGGGAAAAGAATGTCATTCAGGGAGCTGGCTAAAAGGGTCAACTCTTTAGAAAAAGAAGTGAGTCATGAAGTGGGAATATTAAGACCGCTCTTTATCAATGAGGAGGAACTTGAGGAATTTAAAAACAGGCATAAGGGGCATGATGTCAAAAGAGGCGAATTAAAAGAATACAAAGGCAAATGCTATTTAGGGATAGATGCAGGCTCTACCACTACGAAACTGGCATTAATCGGCGAGGATAATTCTTTACTATATTCTTACTATGGAAGCAATAGGGGCAATCCCTTCAAATCCACGACAAACGCCTTAAAAGACCTTTATAATAAATTGCCCCGGGGTGCGGAAATAGTTTATTCTACGGTTACGGGTTATGGAGAGGCTTTATTAAAAGCAGCACTGTCGGTAGATATCGGAGAGATAGAAACAGTGGCTCATTATAAGGCCGCGGAGCATTTTTTGCCCGGTGTAGAATTCATTTTAGATATTGGCGGGCAAGACATGAAGTCTATGAAGGTTAAAGATGGAATTATAAACAATATAATGTTAAACGAAGCCTGCTCCTCAGGTTGCGGTTCGTTTTTAGAAACGTTTGCGTATTCGATGAATTTAGAGATAGAGGAATTCGCGGAACTTTCATTGCAATCCAAAGCGCCTGTAGACTTAGGCACAAGATGTACTGTATTTATGAATTCCAGTGTTAAACAAGCCCAAAAAGAAGGGGCAGGCATAGAGGATATAGCAGCAGGACTTTCTTATTCCGTAATCAAAAATGCATTATTCAAAGTAATTAAAATCAGGGATGCCGACGAATTAGGTAAAAAGGTTATCGTACAAGGCGGAACGTTCCATAATGATGGAGTACTGAGGGCCTTTGAATTAGTATGTGGCAGGGAAGTTGTAAGACCGAACATAGCCGGAATTATGGGCGCTTTCGGTGCGGCTTTGATTTCTAAGGAAAGGTATACGGAAGATGCTGAAACGACCCTTGTCAGTAAGGAAAACCTGGAAATCCTGGATATGGAAAGCGAAACCAAGCGCTGTGGATTATGTGGGAATAACTGTCTTTTAACTATAAATAAATTTTCCGACGGTAGACAATTTATTACCGGCAATCGCTGTGAGCGGGGTGCAGGTATAGAAAAGAAAAAAGAGACCCTGCCGAATTTATATGATTATAAATATAAGCGTATGTTTGCTTATAAACCGTTAAAGATAGAAAAAGCTAAAAGAGGTTCCGTTGGGATTCCAAGGGTTCTTAATTTATTTGAGAACTACCCGTTTTGGTTCACCTTTTTTACACAGTTGGGCTTTAGGGTGGAATTGTCCCCCAGGTCCTCGAAGGAAATATTTGAAAAAGGTATAGAGACTATTCCGTCGGAATCCGTATGTTATCCTGCAAAACTGGCACACGGACATATTATGGCGCTTATAGAGAAGGGATTAGAATTTATTTTTTATCCTTCTGTTGCATTCGAGAAGAGGGAGAATAGGAGGGCAGATAATCATTATAACTGTCCTATTGTGGTTTCCTATCCCGAGGTCATAAGAAATAACATGGAGATACTGGAGGACAAAAATATTTTATTCATGAACCCTTTCCTTTCTATGGATAATAAAAGAAGGCTTAAAAAACGTCTTTTTGATGAATTTGAATTTATGGGTATTTCAAGAGGCGAGATAAATAGTGCTGTAAATAAAGCATGGAAAGAAGACAAAAAAGTAAGATTTGATATAAGAAACAAGGGTGAGAAGGTATTAAGATATCTTGAGAGGGAAGGCAAAAAGGGAATTGTATTGGCAGGCAGGCCATATCAGATAGATCCCGAAATACATCATGGAATTCCCGATCTTGTTACGTCGTTTGATATGGCCGTTTTGACAGAAGATTCAATAGCACATCTGGGAAATGTGGAAAGACCTCTAGGTGTTGTAGACCAATGGACGTATCATTCAAGGCTTTACGCTGCAGCCGGTCTTGTGGCTAAACATCCGAATTTGGAGCTCATACAGCTTAACTCTTTCGGGTGCGGACTGGATGCGGTTACCACAGACGAAGTAAAAGAGATTCTGGAACAATGGGGTAAAATATATACTACATTAAAAATAGATGAGGGTAACAACCTGGGA
>JAAZJW010000197.1 GCA_012800145.1 Clostridiales bacterium
AAAAGAATGATAAACTCATAATTGCTACCCCATATCCATCTACTGAGGCGGCAAATCGGGGTAGCAGGCTGACCCCTCTCATTATTTATGAGGGGAACGACAAAGGACAGGTACTTTATTCAAAAACTACCAGGAGGGAAGGAATTGTAGGTAATGTGGATGTTGCGCCAACTATTTTATCTTATTTTAATTTAACTACTAATAAAATGACGGGCAGAGTATTGCAATCCGTTTCACAGCAGGGCAACCTGAATTATATACATAATTTAAACAAGAGAGTAACTAACACATCTGCCCAAAGATATAGGGTTTTATACAGTTTTGTTGTATATCAAATAATTACTTCTGTTTTAGCATTAGCCTTAATAATATTTAAAAACAGGGTACCCGTCAGATGGTATAAATATATATCGTTAGCCTTGATAGGAAATATGGTTGTCCCCCTCACCTTATTGCTAATACCTCTATTCGGGGTGACGAATATTGTTACTACCTATTTATTATTGTTGGCGATCACCATGGCCATAATATCTGCGATTTATCTGGTGTCCAAGGGTGATTCGCTGAGCGTAATTTTATATGCCATGTTTTTATTGGTGTTCGGATTACTTTTTGATATTGTTAGTGGACAAAATCTGATTAAGAATTCATTACTAGGATACGATCCGATATTAGGTGCAAGATACTATGGAATAGGCAACGAGTATATGGGGATACTCATAGGGGCGGTTTTAATGCTCACTGCTGCATTGATGGAAAAGCATTATGTAAACAAGTATTTATCCATAATGTTTTATGGATTGGTTGCTGTTATTATCGGTTTCCCGGGACTGGGAGCTAACGTGGGTGGACTGATTACCGCGGTATTTTCCTTTTTATTTGTAACTGTCAGGTTGCTGGGGAAAAAGATTGATTTCAGAGGATTGGTATATATAGGTTTGGCTGTAGTATTTGTGGTAGGTGTAATGGCTTTGGTTGATTTATTTATTGTTGAAAACAAATCCCATCTGGCAGGAGCAATTAGCCAAATTATTTCAAATGGTCCAGTTGTTATGTATCAGATTATAACCAGAAAAATTTGCATGAATCTGCGTATTATAGGTGTAACCATTTGGAGCAAGGTATTACTGAGCGCGGTTGTTGTATTGGGAATACTTTTTTATAAACCCATCGGATGGTTTAGAAGAATATCTATGAAATATCCTAAACTGGCTTTAGGTTGGAGTGGAATTATTGTGGCTTGTGTTATAGGGTTTGTGGCTAACGACTCAGGTACGGTAGCTGCAGCCACAAGCATAATATTTTTAACATCAACAATGCTATATTTAATAATCGAGGATTTAAACTGACTGGGGTGGTCATATGGAAAAAAGAAAACTGGGAAACACAAATATAGAAGTCTCAAGACTATGTTTCGGAAGTTTGACCATGAGTCCTCTACAGACAAACCAGAGCCACCAAGAAGGCGGGGATTTGTTATTATACGGTTTTGAAAATGGGATTAATTTTGTCGATACAGCCGAATTATATGAAACCTATAAACATATAGGATACGCATTAAAATGTTATGAAAGGGATAAAATCGTAATTGCTACGAAATCTTATGCTTATTCCGAAGAAACTGCTGAAAATAGTTTAAAAAAAGCGCTAAAGGAAATGGACACGGATTATGTAGATATTTTTTTATTGCATGAACAAGAGAGTGAACATACCATACGGGGACATTATGAAGCTATAGAATATTTTTTAAGAATGAAGGAAAAAGGTTATATTCGTAGCGTTGGATTATCTACCCATACGATTGCAGCGGTAAAAGGTGCCTTGAAATATAAGGAAATAGAGGTTATACACCCGATAGTTAATATAAACGGGTTAGGCATACAGGATGGGACAATAGAAGATATGCTTTCAGTGCTCAACGATGCTCATAATTTGGGAAAGGGCATATATGGGATGAAACCCCTGGGTGGAGGGAACCTCCTGAAAAATTTTCAACAATGTTTTGACTTTGTGCTTGGTCTTTCCGTCTTGGACTCTATTGCTACCGGCATGCAGAGCAAAGAAGAAATAGATATCAATATATCCATATTCGAAGGCAGGGAGATAAACAAACTATCACTGGATAAGATTGAGGCAAAAAAGAGGAAACTGCTTATATCCGAATGGTGTGAAGGATGTGGAATATGTGTAGAACATTGTGGTCAAAACGCACTTCGAATAGTTAACAATAGGGCTGTAGTAGACCATGATAAATGTGTGCTGTGCGGCTACTGTTCCGGATATTGCCCCCATTTTTGTATAAAGGTTATTTAGGTATATAAGGGCAGACCTGTGTGTCTGCCTATCAGAGGTCAGAAATCGGAGGCCGGGGTTCCGGAGTTATAAAAGGTCCAGCACACCGGCAAACTGATATACGGCTTCCAGGTGGTAGGGGCAGACGACCCTGTCTGCCCAGGGTGGACAGAATCGTCCACCCCTACGGTTTTCGTAGCAATGACAAAAAGTAGAAATACTGCTTTTTTACACAGTCTGCTGTCCCTCTGTGTTATAAAGGTAATTTAGGACGAGGGTGTATATATATGTCAAGAATCATGGGTTTGGATGTAGGAGATAAAACTATAGGTGTGGCTTTGAGTGATCCCTTTGGATGGACCGCACAGGGTCTTAAAACTGTACAAAGGGTAGGAATAAAAAAAGATTTGCAAAAACTAGCAGAAATTATTAATAAATATAATGTCAATAAAATTGTTGTGGGTTTACCCAAAAATATGGACGGAACAATAGGCCACCAGGGCCAAAAGATATTGGAATTCAACGAAAAATTGGACGAGAAATTTAATAATATAGAAATTATTCAATGGGATGAGAGACTGACCACCGCAGCTGCTGAGAGAACCCTTATAGAAGCGGATGTCAGCAGAAAAAAAAGAAAAAATGTAATTGACAAAATGGCTGCTGTGTATATTCTGCAGGGATATCTGGACAGTATAAGCAAACAATAGAACCTTGTTCAGGGTAGCTTTGAATTCATTTAAAGGTTTTGTCAAATTCGAGCCCATATCGACGCAGCTCCGAATTTATTCGAAGGTTTCCAAAACATAAGCGGTATTTTTTATATAAGATTGGTA
>JAAZJW010000198.1 GCA_012800145.1 Clostridiales bacterium
AGGGAGTTATTATTAAAAAATATATTTGCATATAAAAACAAACCTGTGGAAATTCACGAATTAACTGATGAAGATAAGAAGGCCATACAGAAGATGGTAGACGAAAAATATAATACATGGGAATGGAATTTCGGTAGGTCCCCCAAATTCAACTATAAGGGTTACAAGAGATTTGCCGGAGGTGGGGTAGAAGCAAGACTCCAGGTAACAAAAGGATTAATAGAAAATTGTAAAATATATGGAGACTTTTTCGGCAAGGAAGATGTGGCAGGACTTGAGGAAAGGCTGAAAGGCGTAAGATATGATGAAACAGAAGTGGAAAAAGCATTAGAGGGCTTTCCGGTAGATGACTATTTGGGAAGGGTCACCAAAGAAGAATTTATAACATGTTTATTCGATAATTAAACAATAATCTGCAGGGGGATGAAGAATTGAAACTTGTTTGTATGGGAGACAGTCTGACCTTTGGATTTAAAATGACACGAAAAAACAGCTGGCCTCAAATAGTGGAAGAAGAGCTGAAAATAGAGGTTAAAAACAAGGGCATTTGTGGGAACACTACAGGAGGGATGTTATCCAGGTTCGGACAGGATGTTATAGATGAAAAGCCTGAATATGTGCTGATAATGGGAGGGTCTAACGACCTGGCTTCCCAATTGCCCGAAACCATAATATATTCTAATCTGGCCACTATGGTATATCAAGCATATCATTACAGAATACAACCTATAATAGGTATACCCATGCTTATTATACCTTCTATGGCAAAACAACATCTCAACTTGGCAGGAGATTTAAAAGGAATCAACAAAAAACTGGTGTTGCTCAGAAATTGGATCCTGTATTTTGGCCATAAACAGCAAACAGAAGTGATAGATTTTTTTGATGGGTTTTATGATTCCGTTAACAAAAAGGGAAAAGAAGACTTATATATTGACGGTATACACCCTACAATAGAAGGGAACAGACAAATGGCTCAAAAGGTAATTGAAATTATGGAGAAACATATAACTTGATGTTATCTCTATGTATGTAATATATTGAACAAAACAGGTCTCATTGTTATGTTCAAATATATAAGATAAGGGGTATTTTTATGGATTATCTTAGCAAAACGGTAAAGGGTGTTTTTAGGAATGCTTTGGATTTCTTGGGGGAGCCCGAGCAGTTTTCTAAAATCACGAAGATTGTAATAAAAATAGCACTGATCATAATTATTGCAAGGCTTGCTATCAGGCTTATAGATTCAATCATTAATAAATTTGTTGAGAAACAAAAAAAATCAAAATCGAACATAGATTTTATAAGAGTAGACACCATGAAAGGGCTCATGAAAAGCCTAGCTAAATATATTATTTATTTTATAGCATTTACGGCAATTATCAAATTTTTCGGAATAGAAGTCACAGGACTGATAGCAACTGCGGGAATTGGCGGGTTGGCCCTAGGTTTCGGAGCACAGAGCCTTGTGAGGGATATCATAACAGGTTTTTTTATATTGTTTGAGGAACAGTTCGGTGTGGGGCATTATGTAGAGGTGGACGGTGTAAGCGGTATAGTGGAGGAAATGGCTCTGAGGGTGACAAAAATAAGGGATTTCAGCGGAGATCTCCATATTATTCCCAATGGAAAAATCAGCATGGTGACCAATAAAAGCGCCGGGAAAATGAGGGCTTTGGTGGAAATGTCCATTGCTTATGAAGAGAATATTGATGATGCCATAAATGTGCTTAAAGAAGCCAGTGAAAAATTAAAATCAGAAAATGATAAGATATTGGAAGGTCCGGTTGTATTGGGAGTATCAAATTTGGAGAAATCCGGCGTTACAATTCAGGTAATAGCAAAAACTATACCTATGGAACAATGGGCTGTGGAACGTTCAATGAGAAAAGCTTTTAAGGAAGCTCTGGATGATGCTGGCATAGAAATTCCTTATGAAAAAAATGTGATTATACAACAGAAAAATAATAGATAGAGGTGATTTTGGTGCCTATGAAGTTGGAAGTGGGGGATATTGTTGATTTAAAAAAACAACATCCTTGCGGGAATAAGAGATTTGAAATTCTGAGAACGGGAGCCGATTTTAGAATAAAATGCCTGGGCTGCGAAAAACAAATTTGGCTTCCTAGGCCTGTGCTTGAAAAAAGAATAAGAAAGGTAACCAAAAAGGAAGATAATCAATCCTAAAACAATAAATTGAGAGTGATCACGGGATCACTCTCTTCTTTGTTATAAGGGGAAGATTGGAATGAATAATAATTCTATCTTGCTGTGGGGGCTATTTATCTATAGGATTGCCTACAGCTCAAATTAATATACATATAGTGACGTGAAAATAGATCTTGGAATAAAAGGAATAAAACTAGGATTGTTATCCATCAAATTTGCAAATAATACTATCAAATGATATAATATTCCGGTACGGAAGAATCATTTCTCTGCCCCGTGAAAAATGGGGCCGTTAAGTCCAGAGGGAGGTGTTAAAATGAACAAATATGAACTGGTGTATATCCTGAAACCCAACGTTGAGGAAGAAAAAAGGACTCAATTGCTGGAAAAACTCAGGGGCATAATCGAAACCGAAGGGGCAATCGAAAATATCGATGAATGGGGCAACAGGAGATTGGCCTATGAAATCGATAAAATTAATGAGGGATACTATGTTTTAGTAAACTTCAACTCCGGAATAGAAGTTGTGAACGAGCTGAACAGAAATCTAGGGATTACTGACGAGGTAATGAGACATTTGATTGTCAGAGTAGGAGAATAATGTTAAAGGTGGGGGAAAAATGAATAGGGTGATTTTAATCGGACGCCTTGCCAGAGATCCGGAACTGCGCTTTACTGCAAACGGAAAGGCCGTGGCTAACTTTAGTTTAGCTGTAAACAGAACTTTTTCCAGGGACGCAGAAGCAGATTTTTTTAACATAGTGGTATGGGGAAAAGTTGCGGAAAACTGTGCTAACTATCTTGCAAAAGGCAGACTTGTAGGACTCGAGGGAAGGATCCAAAATAGGACCTATGAAACACAAGCAGGGGAAAAACGATACATTACCGAAATTGTAGCTGAGAATGTAAAATTTTTGGACTGGGGCAGCAAGGGTAAGCAAACTGCTCCCGCCAGAAAAGATGATGATTTTGAATCCGTCGATATAGATATTAATGAATTTCAAGCAATGGATGAAGATGAGGAAATTCCGTTTTAAAAATTTTAAAGGATAGGAGGGAAGAAAAATAGGCGATAACAGGAGAAGACGCAGAACAAGAAGAAAAATTTGTGTTTTTTGTGCTAACAAAACAAAAAGTATTGATTATAAAGATGTGCAACAACTGAGAAAATATGTAACCGAAAGAGGCAAAATTTTGCCAAGGAGAATTTCGGGTAATTGCGCAATTCATCAAAGAGAACTGACAAAAGCAATCAAGAGATCCAGGCATATAGCCTTGTTACCGTACACTATAGATTAATACCGACAAGGCCGGAAAAACAATTAGGAAGAACACTCCCTTGGGGCAAGCAGATTGAAAAAATAAAAATCTTATACCCTATAGGGGGCGTTTTTATTTTGCACATTGTTCGGGAGTAAATTTCTGAAATATTTTTCGACAATGTTTCACATGAAACAATAGCTATTGATTTATCCGGGAAGCAGGGTTAATAAAGAACCCTCAGAATATTGGATTGTATGGGAAGGTGTTTTTCTTGACACAAATATTGTCCAGTGATATAATTGATGTACAATAATTAGATTGGTTTCAGTTTGTTTTAAATTGACAAACTTCCATAAATATGTTTTCGATTAGACGGTTGAAATAAATGGCACCGTCTAACGGAGATGCGGCGGAAGCCGTATCCGAGGGTGTGGGTTAGCCACCATGCCTCCCGTTTGGAAAGGAAACATTGCAAAGCTGTATTTTACCAGTTTGCTAAACGCCTTTTCAAAGGCGTTTTTTGTTTGCGAGGCATGTTGCCGAGCCGATGGTTTGAAAGAAAACCTATCACCTAGCTAATGGGAAGATAAGCTGTAAGCAAGGGCGTTTTCGGTGACGAAAGGGTCTGAAGGAAGCTGATGGCGGTTATTGGAGCGAAGCGAAAGCGAACCAATGTTGGCAGATGTGGTGGATAACCCTCCGAAGAATGGGGACGTCCTAAAATTAGCTGAATCACATATGTTATGATGGTCGCTTTAATAACAGGTAGAGCAACTTAACCTTGGAAGTACTGTACTCGAAGCTGTAGGTTTCATCCACAAGCGAAAGCAAGGGATGAAATTAGGGTGCAGTATGCAGATGAAGCCATAGTAGTGAATAAACCTATACCGTTGAAGGCTAGTAATAGACCGGAGGATAAAATATAGGTGACATATCACATCCGTTGATATGACTAGCATAGAGCAAAAGCCTATGTTAGGTGCGAAGGGCGGAAGAGATTTCAAAGTGTGCCAAAGAGAACTCAAAACAAGAACGAAGGTGTTGAAAGAAGACTGAAATGTCAGAAGGTACGTACCCTTGGTATAAGACAACTTACGAGGGGTAACGACTACACGGATATGAAATAGTTGGGCGAGTGAAGATAAGATTGCCATAGAGCTAGAGACGTCGAGCAACCCCAATGAAGAACATATAGTTTAAGCGATGAAGACTTAAGGTACAGCGACAATGGAGGTAGAACATGAAGAAATGGTACAGCCTAATCGATAAAATATATCGAAGAGAAAATTTAAAACTAGCATTTAAACAGGTGAAGAAGAACAAGGGAGCCCCTGGGATAGATGGGGAAACTGTTTTTGACTTTCATTTAAATCTAGATGATAATATAGAGTTTCTTCATGAGAAACTGAAAACCAACACATATAAACCCAGTCCGGTGAGGAGAGTAGAAATAGGAAAACCTGATGGTGGAGTAAGACTTTTAGGAATTCCCACCGTGAAAGACAGGGTAGTGCAACAAGCCATTGTAAATATAATAGAGCCGATATTTGATGCAACATTTCATCCATCAAGCTATGGATACAGACCTAGACGTTCACCACACCAAGCAGTTGCAAAAGCAGAACAGTTCATGAATAAATATGGACTGACCCATGTAGTGGATATGGATTTAAGTAAATGCTTTGATACACTAGACCATGAACTAATCATAGAGGCAGTTGCCGAAAAGATAAGTGATGGGAGTGTACTAAATCTAATCAAGGCATTCTTAAAATCAGGAGTGCTACAAGACGGAAACTTCAGTGAAACTACAGTGGGAAGTCCACAGGGCGGGGTCATATCGCCATTAATTAGTAACATCTATCTTAACAAATTTGACCAAAAGATGATGGCTAAGGGCATAAGGATAGTAAGGTTTGCTGATGATATTCTTATCTTTGCAAAAGATAAACAAACAGCAGGCAACTGCAGAAAATATGCAACAAAAATACTGGAAGAAGAATTAAAACTAACAGTAAATAAAGATAAGACCAAAACCACCGGCATTCATGAAGGTGTAGAATTCTTAGGATTTGTAATTCATACAAAATGGGTAGCAGTTAATCCTAAAAGGGTGAAAAGGTTCAAAGATAAAATCCGTGATAAGACCAAAAGAAATACAGGCATAAGCATGGAAGATATCATCAAAAACCTAAATCCACTTCTCAGAGGTTGGATAAATTATTATAGAATTGCTAACATCAAAACTCTGATAAGAGACTTGATGGGGTGGATAAGAAGACGGCTACGAATGATAAAAATAAGACATTGGAAAACTTACAAGGGAATGCACAAGGAAATGAGAAAACAAGGTATACAAGACAGTGGTGAGAGGATGTCTATGAGAAAATGGAAAAATTCCAACGTTTACATTATACACATGCTTCTTCCCAACAAATTCTTTGATGACCTTGGACTCATTAACTTAACAAATTATGAAGTTGGATTGTTGTCCAACTATTATTAGTTGGAAAAGAAATTTCAGGAGCCGTATACGGCAAACGTAAGTACGGTTCTGGGAGAGCAAAGAAAATAGGATTAATTATCCTATTTTCTAGCTACTCGATTTTTTTCAATCATCTATGGCCTTCTAACCTCCGCCGCTTATTTCCTCTGCCTTCCTGTGACTACTGCCACTCTTTGCCCCGCTGTTTTATTTCAAGGGATCGGTACCGGGTGCCAAATTATCATTATGCCAAGACAGGAGGCATTTTATTTGTTAGGTTAAAAAATGGATTCCACCCGAAAAACGCCTACCTAAGAAATGTATACAAATCCGTCGATTTTTGGTATAATATCCATCAGGTAGAAAAAACAGTAAGGGGGAGAAAAAGTATGAAAAAAACACGAAAGAGGATGAAACAAGTTATTATAATGATGATGGTGTTGGCTATTTTAATGCCGATA
>JAAZJW010000199.1 GCA_012800145.1 Clostridiales bacterium
CTTTCGTTTATCGTGGTGTGGGTAACACGTGCAAATTCTGAGTGTAGCGAAGAATCTCGTTTTTAGGCCATTTGAGATCCTTCGCTTCGCTCAGGATAACATTTTTCACACAGTCTGACGGTTCCGTAGGGGCAGACGACCCTGTCTGCCCTCTTATGCCGCAAGCGGGCGGTCAAAGATCGCCCCTACTACTTTTTAAATATTTATGTATTACAATGTGAATCGCTTTTGAAATTTTGCCATGGTTCCCAACGACCTGCGTCCCCTAGTCCCTAAGCATGTTCAGAAAATGTGCACTGATAGAGGGTGGACAGGGTCGTCCACCCCTACAAAAACACGAAAACATTCTTTGACGGTTCCGTAGGGGCAGACGACCCTGTCTGCCCTCTTATGGCATACACAATACAAAAAGGCTATTCCCCATATCATAAACGATTGTTAAACCATCGTTAAACTATTGTTCCCCTATTGTTAAACTATCGTTACGACGCATTATTGGACCAATACACAGCACATGAATTTTCATGTTCATCCGGTGCAAATAACATTTATGTTTGTCCCGAAATAATATTAAAAACAAAAATCGACAATTACAGTCGATTTTTTTATTTTTATACAAATCCCAATTTTCATAATACCGCAAAACAAGTGTTTTTTCACTGAAGGACTTGATTTCTGTGTGTAGAAATATACATGGGACGGAAAAACGGGGGTGCACCCTAGATTAGGAGGGGAAAAGGTTGCAACTACAATATGAAGTTGTGGGGAACACATTGATTGTTAAATTTAATGGTGAACTTGATCATCATGTTGCCAAGGATATCAGAACCGAAATAGATGAAACAATAAATCGGCGGAAAACTAGGAACCTCATACTTGACTTAAATAATATGAGCTTTATGGACAGCTCAGGTGTAGGAGTTATCATCGGTAGGTATAAGCGTATAAAGGAATTGGGGGGCAAGGTATCGGTTATACACGTAACTGCGCAGATAGATAAAATTTTTACCCTGGCAGGTCTGTACAACATAGTAGGCAAACATAAAGATAAAAATAAGGCTCTTAATTGTATGTAAAGGAGTGTTAATTAGATGGAATATAAAAATTATATGAAAATTGAGTTTGACAGTAAGTCGCAAAACGAGGCATTTGCCAGGGTGGTGGTAGCTGCCTTTGCATCGCAGCTAGACCCGACAATAGAGGAAATTGCAGATATAAAAACTGCTGTTTCCGAGGCTGTAACAAATGCAATTATACATGGATATGAAGATAGTATGGGCCTGGTTTTTGTGACCTGTAAAATAAACGGTAACAGATTAGAGATTATTGTAGAGGATAACGGATGTGGCATTGACAACATTGAACAGGCAAGAGAGCCCCTTTTTACCTCTAAACCTGAATTAGAGCGTTCAGGCATGGGTTTTACCGTGATGGAAACCTTTATGGATGAGGTTGAGGTATATTCAGAGCTAAAAAAGGGAACAACAATAAAAATGGTAAAAAAATTCAAAAGCTTGGGAGCGGAGTAAGGGGCAAATAAAGGGGTAGATAAAATGAATTTTTCAGCATTTTCAGGGGAACAGGCTGAAATATTGGGGCATGAGGAAACTATAAAATTAATATCGGAAGCACAGAAAGGTAGTCAGGAAGCACAAGAAATATTGGTTGGTAACAATTTAGGTTTGGTAAGGAGCGTAGTACGGAGATTTTCAAATAGAGGATATGATAGGGATGATTTATTTCAATTGGGCTGCATTGGGTTGATTAAAGCAATACAAAAATTTGATTTCAGTTTTGGTGTCAGATTTTCCACATATGCAGTACCCATGATTATAGGAGAAATAAAACGTTTTCTGAGGGACGATGGAATAATTAAGGTTTCCAGATCTTTAAAACAAACAGCAGTCCGAATAAAGGCAACAAAAGAAAAACTACAGAAAAAACATGGTAGGGAGCCGACCCTGCAGCAGATTGCTGACGAATTAGATATTACTAAAGAAGAAATTGTGATGGCACTGGATTCCAGTACCTACCCGGAATACTTATATGATGTAATTTATCATGATGATGGTTCGCCTATACATTTAATCGATAAAATCAGTGAAACTGACAGTCTTGAAGATAGTGATATGATAGATAGAATTATGTTACAAGATGCTATTGCAAAACTTGAACCAAGAGAAAGGCAAATTATATTTTTAAGGTATTTTAAAGACCAAACCCAAACTGAAATTGCAGAGGTTTTAGGAATATCCCAGGTTCAGGTTTCAAGGATCGAAAAAAGGGTATTGCAAAATATGAAAGATTTAATGAAAAGAGCCTAGCAAGGGCTTTTTTTATGGCTAAATTTAATCTGATATTTGGTTTTAAGATCCCAAAAAGGTTTTTCATTTAATCATTTATATAAGGGATTACCAAGTATCGGTATATATTCCTAGATTAAAAACAAGGCCAAATGTAAAAAATATTGAATGAATTAAAAAATAAAAATGGCAAATAATAAACTAGGGATGGTGGTTAAATGGCATATTTGTTACAAAAATATAAAAATATAATTTATTTGACCCTGTTACTGATATTTGTATTAGTGGCATGGCATATTTTTATAAATAAAAATATAAATGTTATACCTGAAAAGGCCAAACTGGTTTGGATGCCCCTCAATATTACGGGGAATATGTAAAGATGGACATGGATAGGCAAGTCTTTTTAAAATTGAGGGGGAAGGTGGAACTAGGAGATACCGAACCTGTTTTATTAAGGAATCTGGCTGAAATATCGGCAACGGATGAAATAAAGCGAAGCCTGGAGAATCTGGTATACCCGATTAGCATAAAGGAAAAACGCAATGTGTTAATTTCTGCAACGTCTATCATATCCTTTATAAAACAAAATGTGAAAGATATTAATTTAGTAATCATGGGAGAAACAGATGTTTTAATCAACGTTATCAGTGAAAAAACCGATAAAGACAAATATAAAATAGCAAGAGTTATTTTAGTATGCTTTTTACTATTCATAGGATCAATTACCGCAATTATTAACTTTCATTCTGATGTTGATATGGAGCAAGCCCACAGGACCATATACAGGGTTGTTACAGGCATTGAAACCGATAAATTGTTGTTGATCCAGATTCCTTATTCTTTGGGAATCGGTGCAGGGATGTCTGTATTTTTTAACCATGTTTTCAACAAAAAGATTAATGAGGAACCTACACC
>JAAZJW010000200.1 GCA_012800145.1 Clostridiales bacterium
AAGCCGATGCTTATTTCCGCCAATCTATTTCTTTTAAAACCCCCTAAATCCACATTTGCAAGGAAATTATATATCAATTCCGGCACAGGTTCATATATATAGCATTTTATATCCGGGTATCTCTCCAAAATCAACTTTATATGGTATCCTAAACCGGTTCCGTAAAATATAATAGCTACCCCGTTCCTTATTTCTTTATACTTTTCTACTATTGCTTCTGCTTCCCTCATAGGATTATATCTACTATGCAAGTATATTTTTTTATTATTTTTATTGATATATAAGGTTTTGTCCCCTTTTCTTGTTTCCTCGGTTTTTATAAAATCCTTATCAATGTTGTTTTCTAATGATTTAAATGTGTTCCATGTGTTAGGGTGTGTTTTTCTTAATATGTTTATATTATCAAGCAAAATCATTGTTACTCCACCCTTTCTCCTATTATTTTTCCCAGTTTTTCTTTCATATCTTCAAAAATAGGTACTATTTCATAGGAAAGTATATCGGCTATGGAAACTAGGTCAGTGTCCCTAAGGATTTCTTCGAATTCTTCCATCAATTCTTTTAAGGAATATACATCCTGCGCATATAGATTCCACTGTTCGTAGCTTTTAACTATATTTTTAAGTTGTGGATTTGAATCTATGGATGTAAAGCCATCTATTATCCAATTAAATCCTTCAATTAAGTTAATCAAGTTACCCCAGCTGTCTTCATTAGGTGTTTTGTAAAACTCGTTGGACAGCATTTCTATTTGAGGGCATACTCTTTCTATATAATCCATTGTAGATAATATAATTTCCTGTGATGTTTCCGCTATTGTTTTCGCTACTACCTCAACTTTTTCTATGTATCTTATATTATCTAGAAAATAACCATAAAAATTACCGTATAGTTCATATCCATCGACAATTAAATGACTCAATATTAGACCGGAGTTTGATATTGTTTGATTAATTTTGTCTAACATACTGTCTATGTTATCCTCCTTATTTTCGTATTCTATTACCTGATCCAGCATATGTAATTTCATCTGGGTTACCTCCAAAAGTTTATATAAATCTACATTTTCCCCTATGTAATATATCGGCAAAAATAGAATTTTATTAATCCTATTTAGGTATTCTACTATAATCGACAGTTTCCTTCTTTTAGAATATGAACAACGAATTGCTGCTATTATGAAAAGTGCCGGGGTGATGTTTGAATGAATTCGAACCTACATTTATAAGAAAATGAATTCGCCGCTACGGGAAACAACATAATGAATCTGTCGCTAATAAAAAACAATATAATAAATTTGTCACTTTTGCCATACCGGTCCTTTATGGATAGCGAACGGCAGACAGCAGGCGAAAGCTAACGGCACAGCAGATGGAACGGGAGCAAACGGGGGAAGGAAAAAGGAAAAAGGAAGAGAACTAGCTCAAAAAGGCCAGTCTCTCTTCCTTGATTTGTCTATCCATAAATGCTAATTTATAACTGTTATCTCAATAACTTTATTACCCGGTGCCTGATACCGGTTATCTTTTTTCGGCGCTTCCCCTGGCACCGATCACTCAATTGCTCAGGCCTTTTTTTATCTCTTCTACTTTATCCCTATCTAATTTAGTAACTTTTATTACAAATTCTATTTCTGTTCCTTCCTGTAATAAATTTCTTGCAACTATTTCCATTCCTTTTTCTATACCCTTTTCCATGCCTTTTTCTATGCCCCTGTTTTCTGCATATTTTAATTTTGATATCATGTCCAGTCTTGCCTTTTCTCTTGCCCTGTATAACTCCCTCATCTTTTCATCCGCTGATATCTCCATTAATTGATTTATAGCTGTTTCCATAATTTCACTCCTCTCCTTTAATTCCTTCAGTCTTTCTTTATTTCCCTTCTTAGCTGACTCCTTTAAAAAATCCAGCCACAATTCTACAGCATCCAGGTCTTCTGTCTCTTTTTTCGGTAGCTTTGGTAATTCTAAATAATGTATTTGTAGATTTTCTAATAAATTAAAATGTTCCTCTTGTTCCATTATCTTAAACGTTGTATGTATTTTGCTGCTTTCCGTAATTTCAGTATATCCTAATATATTTATTACTATTGTCTTTTTGAGACTTTCATAGGCCTCCGCTTCTGAAATTGTTTCTCCATAGGATCTAGACCAATAATATAAACTCCTTTTTCTGTAACTATCCTCATTTTGTACTTGCACCTCTATATTTATTATTTCGCCTTTCTCTGTTTTTGCTTTAATATCCAATACAGATAACTTATCTTCCTCAAATTCCTTATAATTAAATGGATTTATATGTACTACATCTACTATTGGTTCCTGATTTTCCTTTGCTAATACGTCATTTAAAAATGCAACTAGTAATTTTTTACTTGTTTTGTCTTCTTTGCCGAACAACGCCTTGAAAACGAAATCTAACATAGGATTTAAAATTATCATAGCATTCCTCCAAATTTACTTCTTTCTTTACTATTGTTTTACCATTATTTTACCATGTTTTTAGGATTTTGAAACAAAAAAGAACCAACAATCTTGGACAGTTAATTCCTTCAGTTGGTGTTTGACAATAGCTATTGGAACCTGGCCCGTTCTAGGGGCCAAAGGTGGGATACGGGAAGCCGGAACGCTGAATGTGAGGCAACAAACAGTAAAACGAATAATGGCAAGTAAGGGTAGGTGATTGAATTATGACTAACAGAAAACTAGGTGACAGGCAAATGAAAAAAAGGGGAAAAGAAAGAACTAACCCTGATTGGCTGATTCTCCTTGGTTGGTATTTGTTTACATAATGGGACAAAACTCCCGTCCCCGCGTCCCCACCACGTCCCCGCGTCCCCACCGCCCGCGTCCCCACCGCGTCCCCACTATTTTTCTATTGATTTTTCCTTGTTTCTTTGTTATAATGATTTCTAAGATATGTATATTTACTTGTATGTTTGACATACACTATAAAGGGGGCCTAAGCTATGTCTATTATGGAGCGTGATATTATGGAGCGTAAAATAATCAGCGTTTCAAAGAAACGCCAGATTACGATACCTTTACAATTTTATAAACACCTTAAGCTTGGAAGTGAGGTTGAATGTCTACTTGAAGATGGTAAAATCGTTATTCAACCTCTTCACCGGGAACCTAGTGAATTTTCTGTTGAAATCCTGGAGGATTTAGTTTCCCAGGGATACTCCGGCAACGAATTAATAAAGCAATTCAAAGTACAAAGCAAAAATATTAAAAAAGCTGTTACCAACATACTCGAAGAGGCAGATGCCATTGCAGCCGGTGAAAAAGAAGCAGCAGATTTCAATGACATCTTTGGTTCAGAGGACTGATTATGTATGAAATGTTATTCAGTCCTGCCGCTGAACGCTTTTTTAAAAGACTAAAGGAAAAATCCCTAAGAGACGCATACAAAACAGCTTTGTTAAAATTAAAAGAAAACCCTTATATAGGCCAACCAAAACGTGGTGATTTAGCCGGTATCTATGGTTTTGATGTAAAATACAAAGGTGTCAATTATGAGATTGCTTATACCGTCAGTGAGGTTAATGAGAAAAAGATTATAGTTCTTCTTGCCGGAACCCGTGAAAATTTTTATGAACAGTTAAAACGTTATACAAGATAGCCCCCAAGGCGGGGCTTTTTTCCTTATACCCCCATCCGGGATTATGCGAATTCTAACACGAAGCCCCGCCGCCGGTGCTGGAGCAAAGGGCTGTAGAGATGTATACCCTCCCTACCCCGGATGTTATGGTTA
>JAAZJW010000201.1 GCA_012800145.1 Clostridiales bacterium
AATTCGGTGTCAATAAGGCCCAGATTTTCCCATTCACCTATCTGCATAGAAACATTATTATGGTTAATAATTTTGTTAATTATATTCTTTGACAATTTGTCAATGGTAATTATGTAGTTGCTGTTCATCACAAATTTAGGTTTGTTCCATATTTTCACCAATTCGTCTTCGAACTGGGATATAAAAACAATAAGTTTTAGGGCTATACTTCTAATTGCCTGAACTTGTCTTAGCCTTTTATGGCTGAATTTAAACTCATCCCTTTCATCTTTGAACAGGTACTGATAAATGAACAAATCCAGCTGTTCCTCCAGAAATTGTTTTGCATTTTTGTTAATGAAGTAATCTACAGTCGCCTGTTTATTAAATGCAGCAAATACTTTTCTCAGTATAGACTCGTCTATACCCTCAATTCCGGCGTTTTCTATGTCTTTGATTATTTCATCTTCCTTGGTTACCCTGCCATGCGTTGAATACACCGCGTTTATTTCAATTACCTTTTCTTTTCCGCTATCCTTTATATCCTTAAAATTGAATATTACTTGTCTTTTCTCATTATTCTGTTTGTTTTCTATTCCCCCTGCATCAACATAAAAATTATATCCATCGATTTTAACCTTTACACTCCTGAAAATGTTATCTGTTTTAACATAATAAAGCATATTAGTTTTCCAAAACAACATAACATCATCATTGTCGGTATAAACCCTGTTAAATGCAAATTGCCTGAACGATTCATTTTTGTTATTTATGTACTTTATTTCCACAGACTCGGTTTTGTTTGTTATTTTTTCGTCTATCATATATACCTGTTGATGAAATGGAGTGTTTGCAAAATACAGGGTTCCGTTATCATTAAAATATCTGGAAAAAAAAGTGAACAGATTATCAAATAACTCTTCCCTGAATTCCGGGAACTCAATAAGGACCTTATCGATATCCTTAACTAAGTATTTTTTAATGTCCTCAAAATATTTGTTCTTTATGTTCATTAAATTTGTATATCCGGACTTTCCCTCGGTTTGTACTCCTATAAACAAGTCCTGAAGTGCAGTATAAAATTTTTGCTCCTTATTTCCTGCCACATTTTCACTTCCCCCTAAATCCATTTTTTTATAGGAATAACTCATTAAAATATTTCTAATATATTGGGATAAATTCATGTTATAACTAATCGCCCTTTGTGTTAATTCATCTTTTTCTCCTTGATTGATTCTGATGGAAAAATTTACTGCATCCAGTGAGCTGTATTGCGTATCATGATTGTCAATTTCTATTTCGTCTTTTAAATCCAGAATATATCTGACAACCTTGGCCTTTGTAGAAAAATTGTTTTCTTTTCTGAATTTCTCTATTTTCAAATAAATATCAGTAGGGACCGACATAGCAAGTGTTGTGTTCACATTATCACCTTCCCGTACAGGCCCTCAGTTCTTCCAGGGAATTTATTTCACATTCGATTAGTTTTCTATCTTGCGGTTTAACAAAAAATGCGGCCGATTCCCAACTATCACTAAGCCCATAGTCCGATTTTTTGTTAATCCTTAGTCTGTAATTCCCCTTAATATAATTTATAAACTGTTGGTCTTGTAGCCTATTATTGTTATAGGCTTTCATTAAAATTGCTCTGTTTTTATTTTCTATGTAGAAAAGCTGCACATCTGCATCACAGGTCCTGAGTTTGCCCCACTTGGATACATCAATATCTCTATTTAAAAAAATGTCGATTTCATCAATAGGAACCCAATAATGCCTTCTGTTTTTCCAATACCTTTCCCTTTCCCCGCTTCTAAAATAAAAAGCTGAAATAAAATCTAAACCTATGTTTCCGGTCCTATTATACCAATAATATTCCTCTTCCTTTACTTCTACAGTAAAAATAGTTCCATCTTTTAGCTGAATTTTATAATCATGAAACCCGGTATTATCAGGTCTGAATTTCCTGATTGCATTCCTCAGCCAGGTGTTGTTATTAATCCATTTCCGAACAATCATTCCTTCCCTCGTGCTATATTTCGAAAAATAACTTGCATCCATATATCTACCCCCTATTTTTATATTTCTAATTTTCAGATATTAGTAACCCATTATTAACATGAATCAAATTTATAGGTTTCTTATAGAATTTATTTGTATCTAACAATATTTTCCCGCTCCCATTGTATAAAACCCAAGTGCCCCTGTCAACAGCATTTTTCGTAGTTTATAAAAGGAAGGGGTTAATCCCTTCCTTTTATAATGATCGTTTACACGGAAAAACTAATGTATTTTATTATATTCCTATCAGCTCACACGATATGGCAAATAAAGAGTAGATAAACAAAAAGTGGTTTTATCAAAAGACTTGTAGAAAAACAACAGAAAGGGGAGCATCAATTCTGTCCCTATGCTTCCCTGATTTATTTGAAAAATATTCTTTTCATTGAAATGTAATTGCTGAAATTTATCCCTGTTTCTTTTGATTTCTGTCTAATATAAAGTATGATCTCTCTTGCAAACTCCTCCCAAAGCATTACAATATTATTTTCTTGGTTGGTTTTAAGCATAGATATACTTATATCCAGGGCTTCCTTAATAAGGGCTAAAGCTTTAGCCATTTTTCCTTTGACATTTTTATATGTGGCCCGGTTCATTTTTTCCTCCAATACAAATATTTATCAACTTTGTCCACTCGGGAGACACCTTCGATTTGTACTAGGTAAGGGCATAGCCTTGAAATTTTGATTTTCTCTGCTTCCGGCCCCCAGGAAAAAATCAATTTTACCGGTTACAAAAGCATTGGCAATAAGAAGAATCCAGTCTTCCAGGCCAATGGGTACCGTCGAGAATAGGGGACCCATAAAGGGTAGGTACATCGTGGCTGCAAGCATGGAAACTGTCGCAGCGACTGCAGGCAAGGTAAGAGGATTTCCCCCAGTATTAAAAACATTGGTATTTCTCGTCTTCTGTTCATTTATCAAATTAAATACCCTGTTGATCACTACCTGTGAAAAAGCCATGGTCCGGGCCTTATTCAAGGACCACTTTCCCAGAGCTAAACCGGACGCAAAAAGGCTGAAGGTATTGAGACCGAAAAGTGCACCTTTCCTCAGTATCGTTCTCCCCTTATCAGGCAAAAATCTCTCCTCGGCATTGATGGGGGGTTGTCTCATATAATCTTTCTCCGGGGGATCTGCCAAAAGTGACATGGCGGGAAGGCTTTCAGTAACAAGGTTTACCCAAAGAATCTGTGAGGGCAACAAAGGTGTGGGCAATCCCAACGCTGCGGAGGTAAATACTGTTACGAGTTGGCCAACACTGCCGGAAAGAATATAACGTACAGATTTAGACA
>JAAZJW010000202.1 GCA_012800145.1 Clostridiales bacterium
AACCATTGTTAAACCATCGTTAAACTATTGTTAAACTATTGTTATTATTAGTATGTTAAAGTGAGAATATTTATATGCATGTTATTAAACTATCGTTCTATACATCCCCTTTGCTGAATCTTTGGTTGCATGATCCGCAAGGGCTGTAACTTCTGCCTTAAAAGTTTTGTCGCCGAATCGAATTTCGATAATATCACCGACAGCAACGGTGGTGCCGGCTTTGGCGGTTTTGCCGTTGACTGATACCCTGCCGCCTTCGCAGGCTTCTTTTGCTACGGTTCTTCTTTTTATGATCCTTGAGTTTTTTAAATATTTGTCTAAACGCATGTGGTCCTCCTTTTGATACATAGAACAAAAAAAGTGCTCTATCAAAGGCGACCAAAAGTCGCCCCTACATGTTGGAAATTGGGCGATTGAAATCGCCTCTACCCAATATTAATAGGATAAAAAAAGCAACCCCAATAACAAAACAGTATATTGCCAAGAGATTGCCGAAATCGTAAGTTTTTTACATATGTACAATACAACCAGGGGTCCCTTAATTAGGATTAACAACAGTTTCAGATACAAGTTTTGGATACAAATTCTAGATACAGGTTTTAGATACAAGTTTCAGATACAGGTACAACAATCCCCCGGGCACTGCAAAATAACGTATCCAATGATACAAAAGTTAAGCCTTATACATGTTCTATACACATGATATGTTTGTACAAGCTATTTGTTCATTTTCTCCTTAAATGTTTTGCCCGCCTTAAATACAGGTGCTTTAGAAGCCGGGATTTGAATAATTTGTTCCGGGTTTCTTGGATTTCTACCTTGTCTTGGTTTTCGCTCCCTGACCTCAAATGTGCCGAAACCGACTAACTGTACTTTATCCCCGGAAGCTAGTGTTTCTTCCACGGTTTCAATAAATGAATTCAATGCGGATTCTGTATCTTTCTTTGTCAATTGACTTTTCTCTGCCATTTTGGAAATTAATTCAGCTTTATTCATTATATATTGCCTCCTTAGTTTAATATATATTGTATTTTTCAATACTTTGATACATATAGTATAGTTTTATTCTACCCTGATTTTGAAAATCCTTCTTTTTTACTGCAATTTCTGTATACTTTTTGCAAAATAGTTTCGACCGGGCGGTTAAAATCGTTCCTGCATTGTTAAATGTGGGATTGCCCCATATCAAGGGTGGACACATAGGGCCCTATTTAGTCGGCCGATTAAAATCGTCCCTGTGTATTGGAAGTCGGAAATCCCGACTATCAGCCGGACAAGCAGTGAGCCGGTGTGCCGGAGCTGTTTCCCGTAAATATCCGATCTATTGTGATCTCGTTTAGGGATGTTTCAATTTCTTTTCTTTTGATTTTTGTTCTGCCCATATTTTTGCTACATCCGCTTCGGTATTTGCAACTTTGTCCCCGAAAACATGGGGATGTCTGAAGATAAGTTTATGACATAACCTGTTGACTACGTCCTCCAGCCTGAAGGCTCCTCTTTCTTTTGCTATCTGACTATGAAAAACAACCTGAAGCAACAGGTCCCCCAGTTCTTCTTCCAATGCATCGTCGCTTTCCATATCTATAGCCTCTATCACTTCATTACTTTCTTCTATTAAATAAGGCTTCAGGCTTTGGTGTGTCTGCTCTACATCCCATGGGCACCCCCCTTTACTCCTTAATCTTTCCATGATTTCCGCTAAATTATTCATATTGTAATACTTTTTTTCACTATTTTCAACCTTTGGTACGAAAACAGTTGTTAAATAGTCGATCCAGCCTATTCTGTCCAGCTCAAAAAGGGGGATTTTTACAATTTTTTGAATATCCGGTACGCCTGCCGCCCTAACAACGCATATCTCTTGTTCATCGTCATAGTAATGCATCAGTTGTAATTTTACCTCGGAAGCAACAAGTTCATTGTAAACCTGCGTGATCAAGTTGTTTGTGTTGGGATCGGGTTTTTGCCTGTCTAATTGAAGCCCGTCCAACAATTGAAATCCCTCCACAGGGTCTATTTTTAGTACTGTAAATACAGCATCTATAAAGCTCATAGCAGGATATATTTCTGTTTCGATTCCTTCCTGTTTACATTTTTCCAGAATCAACTGTACTGTGCTTTCTGCTACAAGAGGGTTTCCGGGTACAGCGTATAGCACCTCTCCCTTTCTTGATTCTTCTAAAATTTTTTCGACTATGTGATCATAGACCTCTTCAAATTTATCATGATTATCATCCTCATAAATATAATCAAAGGTTTTAAAGGTTATACCTTCGTCCTTTAAATAAGGGATTATGGGGTGTCTTCCCGTACGTAAATATATATTATTATGTTTTTTTAATTTTTCATATGCAGCCAGGGTTAGGTGTTCTTTTCCGCCGGGCCCCAGGCCGATTATTGTAATTTTGTTCATTGAATCCCTCCGTTAAAGGCGGACACATTGGTCCGCCGCTACGACCGGCCAACTGATCAACCGTTCCCTGACCAACTGACCCCTGACCAACTGACCCCTGAAATTGTTCACTGTTTCATCAGATTGAATCTGCGAAGGAAGCCTACCAGCTTATTTCCGCCGGGCAGAATTAAAAAATCTTCCTCCAAAATCGTCCCTGTAATAAACAGCATTAATCCGTAAATAACCCCTCCTGCAACAATAGAAAGGATTGTGGACACAGTATTGCCCGTAATGGGGAACATAAACCTATAAATCAAGTATACAGCTCCCCCCATAATGCTCACGGAAACAACAGGTTTTAATACAAATTGAACAAATCCGAATTTAACCCCTGTATTCCTCTTAACCGCAACAAGATCTAGGGCGGCTGCAACCGCATAGGCCATTACAGTACCGATAGCCGCACCCTTTATATTCAAAAAAGGAATACCCGTTAAAATATAAGTAACAACAAGTTTTGTCAGTGCCCCGATTAAAAGATTGCGAACGGGAATTTCAGGTTTCCCGATGCCCTGCAATATTCCGGTCAACGTTTGCACCAACGCCAAGGATAATGTTGCAAAGGACAGATATAGTAGAACCCTTCCGGCCGAAGGAGGTTCCTTAGGAAAGAGCATGGCCATAATGGGAGTTGATAATACGGCCAACCCCACAAAAGATGGCAATCCTATCAACAAGGTCACTCGAAATGCCGATTTTACGTCCTTTTCTATCGATACGGTATCATCCCTGACCTTTGATGCCGCAATCACGGGTACAATGCTCATAGCCAATGCTGTGGTCAATACCGGAGGGAGCTGTACCAATGTGATGGCCATACCTGTTAACTGTCCGAAAAGACTGTTTGCTTCTTCATAACTGAAACCTATGGCCTCCTGCAATCTTCTCAGCACTATCATGGTATCTATCATATTAATCAAGGGCAGCACTGCCGCTCCTACGGTAATGGGTATTGCAATTCTCAACAGGTCTTTAGTTATTCTTTCTACGGATTCCACCCTGTATTGTTCTATAGGTTGAAATTCCGAAACGATCGAATTTTTATTATTGACGTATATGAGAAATATAATTGTCAGTCCTGCAATGGCACCTGCGGTGGCACCAAAGGATGCACCTGCCGCCGCATATTCTGTTCCATGGCTCAATAAAAATGTGGCCAGAGCCAAACCTACTATAACCCTTGCTATCTGCTCTGTTACTTGAGACACAGCAGTGGGGACCATATTCTGTAAACCTTGAAAATATCCTCTGTATGCCGCCATTATGGGTATAAACAACAAGGCAGGTGCCAATGCGAGCATGGAAAAATATGAACTGGGGCTTTTAATAAAATTGTTGACTAGAAATTTAGCACCCAGACTCAAAAATAAAAAACTTACTATCCCTATAATTGCCAGGATGCCAAGGGAAACCTGAAAGACTTTGTGTCCGCCTCTTATGTTGCCCCTGGCCCTTTTTTCCGAGACTAATTTTGAAATGGCTGTAGGAAACCCGGCGGCGGAGAAGGATAGTAAGAATGTGTATATGGGGTACGCTACCTGATAATACCCCACTCCTTCTGAGCCTATGATATTTGCAAGGGGTATTCTAAAAAATGCTCCCACTATTTTAACTAAAATTCCGGATATGCCTAAAATAAATGCGCCCTTTAGAAAGGTGTTTTTACTCATGTGTTTGCCTCCCAGTACATCTAGTACGTTGGAACGATTTTCGTTGCATTCGAGCGGGCGACCAAAGGTCGCCCCTACGACTGAACAACTATCCAACCGACCCCTGACCAACAACTGACCAACTGTCAGACTGTGTGAAAAAGCACTTTTCTCGCTTTTTGTCATTGCTATGAAGGCCCCACATTTTTGTCATCCTGAGACGAGCAGGATTAGTTTGACCCGCGAAGGATCTGTATTTTAAAATAATGCC
>JAAZJW010000203.1 GCA_012800145.1 Clostridiales bacterium
GAACAACTCGCTCCAACGTTTCACGTTCATGTATGGCATATTGTTTAACTATCTCTACTAAATTAGGAATCATGTCATAGCGTTTCTTTAAAAAAATGTCCATGGTAGAAAACGCTTCGTCAGACTGGTTACGAAATCTTACAAAACCATTGTAAGATACGGCGAGTGTTATTAACAATAAAACAATAAAAGCAATAATAATCAAAAATATAGTCATATAAATCTCTCCTTCCAAAAGGCTTATTAATGTTGCTTTTTTCCAATTGTAATAGTCACCACATATTTTTGAATTTCGCTTAGCAATCCCTAGCTATATCTTTTATTTTAGATTAATAGTACATACGATTTTTATTTTCAGATTCATTTGCCGTCGGCGCTGAATCCAACTGATGCAGCTTTTAGGAGAATGCTTCCACATCTCCCGCAAAAATTATCGCGCATATCACGTCGATCGCCGCAGGATGCACAGAAAATTGTTTCATCTAAAGATTTATCGTATTTCTCGAAGGATCCTAAATACTTACTGCCATGGAAACGAAGATAATCACCTACCCTATAATATTCATACTCGGTAGAATTATCTTCCTTTTTTAGTTCATGCAAAGAACCATCCTGCTTGCGAATAGAAACAATATAGTCCGTATAGGATTCCTTATATTTTCTCTTTTCGCTATCCTTCCGTATCCTAGTTTTCTGAATAACTTTTTTGTCTTCTACTACGCCTTCCCAATCTGGTTTGTTTCTGCCGGGATATAAAAATAATAAACCTATAATCCAGAACATTCCGACTACAACTTTGATAACAGTAAATCCTTCCGAATCAAGTCTTATATCTCCGATTAGAAATAAAATAGTAGGAACTAGTATGCTCAGTCCTATTAACCAAACAAGCACGACAGTACATTTCTTTTTAAAATACTTTTTAAAACTGGGATGCCTGCTCTGATTAGACCATCCTATACCCCCTGCCCCTAATGCAGTCTTGTTGCTATATTTATCTTTCCCGTAGTATTTTGCACCGCAACCGGGACAGACTTCTGCCTTTTTTTCAATCCTTTCTCCGCAATTCCAGCAGAAAAAGTCACCATACCCGATAGTTTTTTTGCCCATTGTCTTCACCTCCGAGAGTTATGTTAAAAGTATTTTGTATGATAAAATAAAAGTCATTGTTGCTCGTCATCCGGTCTCCCGCGCATACCAACACCAAGCAGATATAGAATTGTCAAAATAAGAAGCGGCGGCAGAGTTAAAACCGCGTAGGCCTGGAGGGGAAAAAGTATTAATATTCCCGCCGCCAGCTGAATATATGCCAAAACTCGACACCATCCATACCGATAAGATTTTCTTGCAAAGGTCAGTCCCGCTATGGCTGTCACCATAGAAAATGTATACACTATCGCTGCCGCAAAACAGCCTGCCCCGGCATAGTCGTAGTCTAAAGCAGCATTGTTAATTAGATTCAAGCACCAGAGCATCATGGGTAGAGCGCAAAGCAGCATCAGTATGGAAGAACCCCACAGAATCATGCGTTTTAATGAATTGTTCATGGATTTCCCCTTTCCGGCATCATGATATATGGCCTTAATGGCGAGGTGGCAAACAAAACGTCCCCATGCCACCTTGCCACCTTAATTGGAATCGCCTACCAAAATAATGGTGTTCGAACCCGTCCATTCGCTCCGGTCTGTTTCCGGATCATTTTTATTATCATATTGAGTCGTTTCATTTTCAGTAATATGAACATGCATGGTAAACATAAAGTATGTTTTTCCTTCCTTACGGTAAGCAAGCATAGTGCCGCCGTCCACATATTTTATGGTCTGTTCCTGTATTCTTTGGCCGCCATTCCACTTATCCACCATGGTAGAGGTAAAAGGTTTTTGAATATTGTCCAGATATCCATACAAAACAAGGTCATCCTCATCGTAATTAGGTGAAAAGGGCACTTCAAAGGGATATATAGCATCGCCTTCATTATCGAGAATTTTCTTTCTATCATCTTTTGTGTAGACATAAGCTTTTCCTTTGATGGGCACCTCGCCCATTATAAACGTACGGCTTCCCGGATTTACAGGAATGTCACATGAATATTTGGGAACCCTAAAGGAAAAGCTGCCATCAGGTGAGGTATTTACCGAAACAGTTCCGTGGTACGTTCCGTCTTTCTTTGATCCTCCATATAAACCGGATTCGATATAAAGGGTGCCCGGCAGCACAGCACTTATGTCCTCTTTTTCTGAACCTATAAGGGGAATCAATGTTACTTTTTCCGTCACCTTAAACTCCAATGTCAATGCCGGTTTATCTTCCGAGGGATCATCACCCTTAAGCCATAGCCTTAATTGGGTCGGCACCCCCGCCTGAATATAACCTAAAATTGTTGCTTCGACAGTGAAACAACCCTCCTTATCCAACACAGCCATCCAACCCTTGCTGATATTGCCGCCCGGTCTGGTCAGTGCTACCACAGAACCGGCATATTGGCTTTTTTTGCCTTCAGGAATTTCTTCCCGAATTTCAAGGTATAGCGGTGCATTAAAAGCATTTCTTAGTTCATTTCGGTTGGCCCTAAATCCTTTTCCCGCATCGTATCGGATTTTGAGGAATACATCCTCAAGCACAGGCTGAAGCCTTTGCCCCAGACGGGCCATATATTGCTCTGCACAATACTCCTTTGCGGCTTCGGTTTCAGGCAAAATTCCTGTTGTATAGGCATGTAAACCTGCAGCATTGGTTGCAACCTGTTGTTCCTCTGGATTATCCAGAAAATAACGGACGCTAAAATTATACATCAAACCATCAAGCCCCCTTTGAAACCGTTTAGGATTATCTCCATGGTTTTGGTATAATTTAAGGATCATTGCATACCATTCGGCATCTGTACGCGGATGGACCTCCTCATTATAAGCAGTGACAACCTTGAACAGCGCATCTTTATAGGTTTGGTCAGCAGCCGCCATAAATTTATTGAGGGAATAATCAATGGCAATCACCCCGAGCATGGACATTTGCATAGCGCCGGTGGTAATTTCCTTAAAATCCAACCAAGTCATCGCTGCATCGTAGGCCAACTTATAGGCCTTCGCTGCCACACCTTCCGCGGACTCCTTGCCCTTGTAAGCATCATACATGGTTTTCGTCAGCGATACGGTGGAAAGCCCAAGGGTAAAGAGCTCAAGCTTTGAAGCCAGTTTTATTGTCTGTAAATAACCTGCACCTTTCCCCGGGAGTTTGCTTACATGGTCTACCATATGCAGGCCCAATTCGCCTTGTAACAGTTTTTTTGCCACAACATCTCCCGCATCGGCCATCCAGCCCAGCACATCGTTTAATAGTTCGGCTTCATCATCACCGATCAAATCACTTGGTAAAAGTTGCGCATA
>JAAZJW010000204.1 GCA_012800145.1 Clostridiales bacterium
AAAGCATTATTGTAAAATATAGATCCTTCGCGGGTCAAGCTAATCCTGTTCGTCTCAGGATGACAAAAATGTGGGGCTTTCATAGCAATGACAAAAAGCGGGAAAAGTGCTTTTTTACACAGTCTGCCATCCCCGTGTTAATTCATAAATAAATCATGGTAGTTAGGCAAAAAATAAGATATAATATAATATATGTGAATATACTTGAGTCTTGACACGTGTCTTATGAACATTAAGAAAGGGATTATATTATGCCTGAAATGATAGATATACAGGATATACAATTTTATTATAAAAATGATATGGAAGAAACTACACTGGCGCTGAAGGATATCACAATTACCGTAGAACCCGGTGAATTCATAGTGATTATCGGACATAACGGTTCCGGAAAATCCACATTGGCCAAACATATGAACGCTCTTTTGCTGCCCACCAAAGGTGAAGTGTTTGTTAAGGGGTTTAACACAAAAGACGAAGCACATGTGTGGGACATCAGGCAAAATGCAGGCATGGTGTTTCAAAACCCGGACAACCAGTTGGTTGCCACAATAGTAGAAGAAGATGTCGCTTTCGGTCCTGAAAATTTAGGTGTCCCCCCCGTAGAAATACGCAAAAGAGTGGATGAGGCCCTTAATGTTGTGGATATGTCGGAATACAGGGATAAGGCTCCCCATCTGTTGTCGGGTGGACAAAAACAGAGGATTGCCATTGCGGGAATTATAGCAATGAGGCCTAACTGTATAATATTTGATGAACCGACAGCTATGCTGGATCCGTCAGGGCGCAGAGAGGTAATCAGAACCATAAAAACACTCAACAAAGAAGAAAATATTACAATAGTTCATATAACGCACTTTATGGAAGAGGCTGTAAATGCGGACAGGGTCATAGTAATGGGGGACGGACAAATAGTGCTGGAGGGTAAACCCAAAGAGGTATTTTCCAAAGTAGAACAATTGAAGGAATTAGGTTTGGATGTGCCCCAGATGACAGACCTGACCAACGAGTTGATAAAGGAAGGAATTGATTTGCCTCAGGATATATTGACCGTAGATGAAATGGTGATGGAATTATGTCAATTAAAATAGAAAACCTAACTTATGTATATAACCCCGGCAGCCCTTTTGAAACCAAAGCCCTGGAGGATATTAATATTGAAATTGAATCCGGGGAATTTATAGGGCTTATCGGCCATACGGGGTCCGGCAAATCCACCTTGATACAGCACCTGAACGGGCTAATAAAGCCCACGTCAGGTAAAATTGTTATTAACGGAATTGATATCACGGAAAAAACCGTCAAGTTAAGTGATATAAGGAGAAAAGTCGGGCTGGTCTTTCAATATCCCGAACATCAACTTTTTGAAGAAACCGTATATAAGGATATTGCTTTTGGGCCCCAAAACCTGGGGTTGTCGGAAACTGAAATAGATCAAAGGGTACGGGAGGCCATGGAACTGGTTAAACTGCCTTTTGATGAATTGAGAGACAGGTCCCCCTTTGAGCTGAGTGGGGGACAGAAAAGAAGGGTAGCAATAGCAGGAGTGTTCGCTATGAAACCTGAGGTGTTGGTACTGGACGAGCCTACATCGGGACTGGATCCCAGAACAAGGGACGAGGTCCTGGATGAAATAAAAACCCTTCATGATAGATATAAAAACACTGTGATTTTAGTGTCCCATAGTATGGAGGATGTTGCAAAACTGGTAGATCGGGTTATTGTTATGCATAATGGCAAGGTAATATTTTCAGGCACCCCGAGGGAGGTATTTAAAGAAACGGAAACCCTTGAATCCATAGGCCTGGGGGTTCCGCAAATAAGCTATCTGGTTAAGGCCCTAAAGAAGAAAAATATCAACCTAAGAGAGGACATATTTACAGTAGAAGAGGCCAAGGAAGAAATCTTAAAATGGATAAGGAGCAACAAAAATGTTTAAAGATATTACAATAGGCCAATACTATCCCACCGGGTCCTATGTTCATGAATTGGATCCCAGGACAAAAATATTGGCTACCCTTGCACTTATAGTAGGATTATTCATTATTAACACCTTTGTTCCTTATATTTATATTGTTGCCTTTATATTGGGTGTTGTATATGTATCCAAGGTACCACTCGGATATGTCCTCAAAGGCCTGAAACCCTTAAGGGTGCTGATATTGTTTACATTCATAATTAACGTATTTATGAGCCAGGGAGATATTATCTGGAGCATAGGACCTCTTAATGCTACCAGGGAAGGAATTTATAAGGCGCTTTTTATGGCAATCAGGTTGATACTGCTTGTGGTAGGAACTTCTATATTAACATTAACCACCTCACCCATATCCCTGACAGACGGAATAGAGCAATTGTTAAATCCGATGAAAAAGATAGGGGTACCTGCCCACGAGTTGGCCATGATGATGACAATTGCACTCAGATTTATTCCCACATTGCTGGAGGAAACAGAAAAAATTATGAAAGCCCAGATGGCAAGGGGGGCTGATTTTGAAAGCGGCAATGTTATCAGTAGAGCAAAGGGTTTGGTTCCCTTATTGGTTCCCTTATTTATCAGCGCCTTCAGAAGGGCGGACGAACTGGCCATGGCCATGGAAGCAAGGTGCTATCGGGGCGGTGAGAACCGTACCAAAATGAAGGAGTTAAAAATGGACAGAGGGGATACAATAGCCTTGGCTACTACTGCGTTACTGTTAGTGATTCTGGTTGTCCATAGAACAGTATTATAAAATATTTGTATATTACGCTCTCATCAAGTTTGAAATTTTGATAGTTCCAACAACTCCCTGGAAATAAAAAACCTTTATGACCTAACCCAATTTGCAGGGCAAATTGATGGTAGGTCAAACGCAGCCGGCTGTCCGTTTTGTCAACAACTCGCAAGCTCGTTGGACAAAAAGGCAACGAGAACCAAATTTGCATGACCAGAGGGAATGAACAAATTTGTGTTTCGAGACTGAGAAAATTCATTAACAGTTTTTTGTTTTTCCGGCTATGCCGGACAGGCAGGTCGCTGGGAACCATTGCAAAATTTCAAAAGTGATTCGATTTGTAATATACAAATATTTTAAAAGGCAGGGATGTTTTTATAGATGACACATGGATATAAAGCCTATCAAATTGATCGGTTGGCCGGAGTTTTTGTCATCTTGAGACGGACAGAATATGGAGGATCCACATTTTTGTCATCCTGAGATGGACAGTATTAACAGTACTTGCGAAGGATCTCGGTAGATATAGAGACACAAGTTTCTTTAGAAAGATCTGTATTTTAGTAGGCTCGAATTCATTCGAACATAACCTAAAACAGTTCAATAAGGATGATAGCATGCGAAACATAAAAATCGAAATAGAATACGACGGGACAAACTACTGCGGTTGGCAGATACAACAAAATGGCATAACCATCCAGGGAGAGATAACAAAGGCCTTAAGGGAACTTACAGGGGAAGAAATTACAATACATGGTTCAGGCAGAACAGATGCAGGTGCCCATGCAAAGAACCAGGTAGCCAACTTTATTTTGGAAAACAATATCCCGACAGAAAGACTCCCCCTTGCCCTTAACGGTATTCTGCCCGGTGATATTACTATTACGAATGCGGCCGAAGTCCCTGTGGATTTCCATGCACGTCGCAGCGCCATAGCCAAAAGATATATATACCATATTTACGAAAGCAAATATAGAAGTGCACTTTTAAGAAACTACAGTTACCACGTTCATCGCAAATTAAATCACAGTAAGATGAAAGAAGCTGCCAAGATGTTCATAGGTACCCACGATTTCAGGGCCTTTATGGCGAGTGGCAGCGATGTCAGGGGTACTGTAAGAACCATTTATGAATCAGATATTGTGAACAAAGGCAAAAGCCTGTATATTTACATAAAAGGCAATGGTTTTTTATATAATATGGTTAGGATTATTGTAGGTACCTTGGTGGAAATAGGCCTGGGGAAAATGCAGACAGACTGGATTGAACAATCGTTTGAAATCGGGGACAGGGCAATGGCCGGCCATACGGCACCGCCGCAGGGACTATTTTTAGACAAAGTATATTATCCTGCCGACAGCTTGTAGAAATGTTAGCCAAAAGTATCTTGACACATTGGAAACATTGCATTAAAATGTACTAGAGTGTGAAAATAATGATCCACAGCCCCGGATCTTAACACATATATAACGGATGACACAAATTCTTTGTGTTATGGTTTACGAGGAGGAAAACAATGAAGTCGTATATAGCAAAACCGAACGAAATCGAAAAGAAATGGTATGTGGTAGACGCTGATGGCAAAACCTTGGGTAGGCTGTCAACTCAAATAGCCTCAATACTTAGAGGAAAGCATAAACCTGAGTTTACACCACATGTAGATACAGGAGATTTTGTAATAGTTGTCAATGCGGAAAAGGTAGTCTTGACCGGTAAAAAACTGGACCAATCTTTCCATACCCATTATACGGGACATCCGGGTGGACTGAGACGAATTCCATTAAGAAGAATTCTTGCTGAAAAACCCGAACAATTAATTTACAGCTCGGTCAGGGGAATGCTTCCGAAAAACAAATTAGGGAGAAAGATGCTTAAAAAACTTAAGGTATACGCAGGGCCGACTCATAAACATGAAGCCCAACAACCTGAGGCATTGGATATATAATTGAAAAAATTTGAAGGGAGGTAATCAGGTGGCAAAATTAGCATACCGCGGAACAGGCAGAAGGAAAAAATCTATTGCGAGGGTAAGATTAGTACCCGGAGAAGGAAACATCATAATTAACGATAGAGATATTGAAGAATATTTTAAATATGAAACCTTGAAAAGGGATGTTAAGGCGCCTTTAACATTGACTGAAACATCAAGCAAGTTTGATGTAATAGCAAAAGTTGAGGGTGGAGGATATACAGGACAGGCAGGTGCCCTAAGACATGGAATCGCCAGGGCGTTAACCGAATTTGATGAGGGACTAAGAGGAGCACTTAAAAAAGCAGGCTTCCTAACAAGAGACGCAAGAGCAAAAGAAAGAAAGAAATACGGCTTAAAAGGTGCAAGGCGTTCACCACAATTTTCAAAGAGATAAAAAAAACAACCGTCAGGAGAAAATACTCTGTGGCGGTTTTTTTATTCAGTTGGCCGGTTGTATCAAACACGGGGACGGTTCTCCTGTTTGAGTCCTTTTTGGTGACAAAAGGGGACGTACCCAATTTGTCACACATTACAAATCAATATTATGAACATGCTTAGGGATTAGGGGACGGGAGTTCTTGTCCCATCAAACTCCATTTTATTTATAGGCAGAGAATGGTGAGATGGGAAAAAACTCCCGTCCCCTTGTCCCGTGCCTTCCTTTAACAACCGTCTAACAAACTGAGGTCTGATTGGACACAACGGGGCCAGTTCCTCTTATGTTGTGTCTTTCCAACAACACAAAGGGACTGTCCCCTTGTGTCCTTACAGGTGAAATATCCCAAATGTGTAAGGAATCCAATGAACCCATTTATATCACAAAAAATGGATATGGAGATATGGTTATTATGAGCATGGAGTTATATGAAGAAAAAATGTTTATGCTTGATGTGCATAATAAACTCAATGCTGCCGAGGAGCAAATAGCAAAGAGCAAAGAGCAAAACCATTGATGGTAGTTCCTCTATAGAAGGAATAAGAAAGAAATATAATGTATAAAATAAACGTTTCAGAATTGGCTCATCAGGACTTAGACCGGATTGTTTTGTATATTGTAGGGAGGCAACCGTCAGGAGAAAATATTCTGTGGCGGTTTTTTTATGACTATTTTTGGCTTTTTCCTACATTTGGCTATAAATAATGATATAATATTCATACATATAATATTGTTTATCCTTTTGGCTCAAAGTATCCAACGGATTATATAATAAATATCTTTAAATAAGAAGGAGTGGTCAACATGTTAGAAAATGATATTTTACAAAATCCATGGGATATTTTTGATGGCAT
>JAAZJW010000205.1 GCA_012800145.1 Clostridiales bacterium
AGGCACTTCTTTATTTGTATTTATAATTTCATCTAATATAAGTAAGGTGTCTGCATTTACTAATTCTTCAGGAATATGATAATCGTTTCTAAACCTTGTTTTTTTGTACTCCGCATAGCGGGATTCCAACGCATCATAGTCTTCAAATGTTTCCCCCCACAATTCAACATATACACTATCCGTTATACCCTTGGCCATAATATATAATTGAAAACCGTCTAAATCCTTTAAATTGCCCCTTATGTTTTCTCCCTCTTCTTTTAAAATCAGTATTGATTCTTTATCGATGTCATCATTTATTTTTATTTTATGTTCCCAATTTTTTGTTATTGCTTTACAATTCAAAAACTCCTTTACCTTCATAGCAAACAAACCAGCATCCCAGATATCTTGCAAATCAGGTAAATTACTATCTAATAATTTTTCCTCACTGCTAGTTAATAGTCCATTCGATTCATATAATTCAGATAACTCTTCACCAGAAAGCGGGATGGAAGCAGTATCGTCATTACTCTCACCTGGTATATAATCGTATTTCCCCTTTCCCTTGTTGATGAATTTCGCTGCTTCAATAGGTGTTACGGTTTCATTTGCAAAAACTATATCTTTATAATCTAGGTTGCGAACCCTTGTTAATTCTTGACACTTTTCTTTGTATTTCTCTATTAAATTCTTTCTTTCCTTCTCAAATCCATGAATCCTTATAAGTGAATCATCCAAATCAATAGTTGTGGTCTTTTCATCAATTTCAAAAAGAGTAGCATCCATTTCTTTTTGCTGGGAACTCGTGCTTAATAAACTGATACAAAGATTTTGTAAATCCTCATATACCTTTTCCTTTAAAACTGTAAGGGCTTTTTCAGTTTGGCTTGTAACCAAAACATTTTTTCCCTCGCTAAGCAAATGACCTATAAGATTAGCTATTGTATGGGTTTTTCCGGTACCAGGAGGCCCCTGAACCAATACAGCACCATAATTATCAAGATATTTCATTATTTTTAACTGCTCATTGTTTGCAGGCAAAGTTAACAAAATATTTTCGTCAATTCCATTATGGTTCCAGTCTTTCTCATCATTATCATTGTCCTTCGGCTCCCTATCTTCTTGGCCCCCATATTCTGCCACCATATTCCGAAAGAATTGTGGGAAATCCCTGTCCCCATTTTTATCAATATCCTCAATTATACTATCTATAAATATTGAGTAGCCCAACGTTCTTTTACGTAAAAAAACCACTGGGTCGTGAACAATCATGGGCCCATTATGAACACTATTCAAATCCTTAACATACTTCCCATTTTGATCTACTACATTTATAAGTCTTTTGAAAAATTCTATGTTGTTTTCCTTATCTGCTATATGCCAAATATTTTCAGCTTCCTGAATAATATTTGGAAGCATAGATTGGTTAATAGAAGGGATAATCCTTAGCATAGGAGTATATAATTCAGTTTTTAATTCATCATGTTCTATGGTAATAACAAAGGAAGGCTTGCCCGGATTGAATTTGAGATTGACTTTTTGCAGCAGAACCGGATGATTGACAAACACACCTTCTGTTGCCCATTTTATATGTCCATCCCCCAACATTAATTCTACACTTTCGGATTCCTTTTTTATATCCGAATATAGCTTAAACAAATTATTGTATAAGTTTAACCCTTCCCTTTTGGGTAGTTCCTCTATTCTCCATTCCTCACGTTTTCGAATCCAATTTTTAAAATTGTCCACCCTATATTCATCATCTATGAAATACTCTTCAATTTCGATGGTTTCGCCATTTTCGTCTATAGATTCTCTTATAATTTTTTCTTTATAGTCTATACTTTCAACATCTAACTTTTGCCACTCTTTTTGAATCCATTCCTTTATTATTTTATTCGGGGGTGGACAAGGCCTTAATTCCGGTCGTTCTATCTCCAGTATTTTCAATTCCTTCAAATCCTGGATATAATAAATAGACCATAATTCTTCAATTTGCGGTGCATCCAAAAGTTTATAGCTCCAAATTTGCCTATCTATTTCTGTTATAACCGGATTTAGCAATCCATTATAATCCTTTAAGAAACTAAAAATATTCCTTATCCCTGCCATATTATCACCCTCATAACAAACAAAGTTGTTACTTTATAATCGCATCCAAAACCTGTTTTAAATAACCCATTTCTTCATCCGTTAAAGTTGTTCCTTTACCTATTTTCCCTTCCTCATGATTCCAATCTCTAAGATCATACTTTGCAGACCTTCCGTTCCAGCTAACTTTGTTTAATTCCTTTGTCCATTTTCCTTTTTCCGAAAGCACGGCTATTCTTTCAACAATTTCATATTTAAAATCAGACATATTAGTTCCCCCTTTAATTTGTTGCCTATAATTCATCTATATTTTAAAATGTATTTGAATCTATTGAATCTAATTTGCTGCATACATCCAAAAGCGTATACAAACCTGAAGACGTTAATGCATCCATTTTTTCACCTATATCAGAAATAGAATCGTATAACCCATTTCCCCTTATTCTATTAACATCATCCTGCAAACTTATAATATTATGGTTAACATTATTTAATATATCCCGAATATCTATTAAAATATCCAATACATCATCCATCTTTATCCCCCCGGTTTAATAGTACTTTATATGTCTGGACAAATAAAAGACCTCTTATTTATCCAAAGATTTTGGTAATATTTTATTATTCTACAAAAATCTTGTTTTTCCTTTTTTCTTTGGATTCCTTCCAGTCAATTAGGGGCAGCGCATTCAGGGCGAAACGAAGAGTCATTAATAAATCCCGGAAACCCATTGTATTCATAATTAAAAACCTAGGGTAAATTCCCCAGGTTTTTCAGAGCCATAAAATATTAATACTAATTAAATACTTCGTCAATTTTTCTTTTTAGAATATCCCTGTCCCATAACACAATGTTGTTTGATTGCGCTAGTTCCAAAGCCGAATCTGTAAAATAATTGTTTGTTATTACTACCCCTTTACCACAATTATAATAATTCAGTGATGAAAAAATCTCCTGCACTGCTTTATTTGTTACTTTATTTGAATAACATTTTGCTTGAATCCCAATTCTGTTACCGTCCCTTTCTGCAATTATGTCCATCCCCTGATCTCCGGAACCTTTTGTTATCTCAGTAGTATAACCCATCTTTGTAAAAAGAAGGCCAATAAATTGTTCAAACTCATACCCGTCCATTAAATCCACATCATTAATGGAATACTTTGCGCTTTCCTGTACCTGTGCATCAGCAAGTTTATTTTCAAATGCCTTTAATTCAAGCCCTTCAACTTTTTGTAGTATCTTATTGATAAGATAGATATTACACTGTACAAAATTTTCATTTATTTCCGCCGGGAATATCCCCTTGTTCATTAAATAGTAAGTAAAAGAGCCTATAGCAAAAACAT
>JAAZJW010000206.1 GCA_012800145.1 Clostridiales bacterium
CCCCGGCATATAGATTTTGCAGATTGGTCGGTTTGGCAATATCAGGCCTGTTTAAGATAGATTGTATGTTGCTTTTTATCTCTTCTAGGTTGTCCGCCAATTCATCGGATTTTAATACAGACAGTTGTCCCTTGTTATGTAACAGCAGTTCGTCGCTTATTTTATTTATGGTGTCAACAATTGTTTCAATATTTTGTTTAAGGGAATCATCCGATAGAGCCGAAGTTTCCAATAAAGAAAGTAACTGTTCCTTTAAACTGTCTAATTCCTGAAGTTGGTCTGCATCTATTTCTATATTTTTGCTATCTGCATCTTCACAGTCCTGTATATTGTCCAACATCATCAATAGTAAGAATTGAAGTGTTGTCATATCTTCGTTTACTTTTTCCTCTTCAGTGTCTTCTGTCGTTTCTTTTGTGTCTGTATTCTCGCATTTTTTTGGTTGTTCCGTTTTGTTCGGGGAGACTCTGTTGCTCGAGGCATCGGATTTAAATTTGTTGTCGGGCTTATTTGCGTTGTTCGGGTTACTTGTTTGATTTATAGTGTTTTTAATTTTATTCTGTTCGTTGTATGCTACATTTTTTATTGCGTCCCCCTTGCCAAACAACAAGTTTCTCTTTTCATTGTTAAAAATGTCGGAAAATATCTGTTTGCTGTTTTCGGTAGAAAATTTACTGTTGATTGTGAAATTGTTTTTTTGGTCGGGAATATGTAAAGCCTCTGCTATATTTATCATCTTTATTTCACCTCCTTTCGATGTTATGTGAAATTTATAGATCCTTCGAGGGCACCGTTAATACTGTCCGTCTCAGGATGACAAACAAATTAAGGAGAACATTATTCCTAAATACGGATCCTTCGCGGGCACCGTTAATGCTGTCCGTCTCAGGATGACAAACAAGTTAAGGATGACAAACAAGTTAAGGATGACAAACAAATTAAGAAAATACTGTCCGTCTCAGATGACAAACAAATTAAGAAAATACTGCTCATCTCAGGATGACATTTCAGGTGTTATAAATAGTTTTTTGGAAAGCAGGATTCTGTCGCCTTCCTTCAAATTCTTCAATATTTCTGCTACTGTGTTGGTTTTCAGTTTGTCTAAGACATCCACTACCAGTTGTTCTTCTGTAAATATAATCTCTTCGGACTCGTTTAATGTATGTTTCTGATATACCTCGTTTCTTTTCAGCATTGTTTCAATCATTTTTGTCAGCTCTTCTATATCCGTTTTTTGATATACAGCAGATAGTTCATCTATCTTTTGATTATATTCCCTGTAAATTGTAATCCCCTTCATGATTGCAGATGATATGTTCTGTTTATCTTTTTGCAATTCTTCTAAATGATTGATTTCATTGAATAGGGCCAATACAAAATCATTGTCGTCAACATTAGACAGAATTTTGGAAGATTTGTTTAATGTCAAATTTTTATAAATAACCGCAAGTTGTTCAATGCTATATTTATTGGAATCCCCCAACTCGGCTACTGCCTCTGTGATATGTTTATTTTCATATATTGAGGCTAATTCGAACAGTTGTGTTCGATTGTTTTCCGATTCTTCTAATTTTTTTTCTATATTTTGCAGGACCCGGTTTGGAAGTCTATATTTTATCTGTTTTCCCAATTCCATATCTAAATAAAACAAATATTCCGCTGCCTGCTCGGGTTTTAGCCTTTCAAACAGGCCTATCAGCTCATCTGTCGTTATTTCGTTGGCAGCATGTGTTCTTTCTATTTCTTGCACAGCTTTTGCAAGGGTTAAAGAAGTATAATATTTTTGCATCTCATTGATTTTTTCCTCATTTTCTCTGTCTATCTCGGCTAAAATTCTATTAAACGGGTCTTTCTTGAATTTTGGGGCTTCCAGGTTTTCTTTAACTTTTTTCATCTTATTTGCATTTTCTTTGCTCATCAGAATTACTAAATCATTAAATAACTGTTGGTTTTCTCCCTTTATAATTAGCAGTTTGTCAATAATACGATCTTCATCAAGATTTATATAATATTGCGCAATCTTTCTTTTTAATTCTTCTTTCTCCTTTTTTGTGGGGATTGTCTGAAAATACCCCCCTATATTCCCGGGCAACCCGGATAAGATTTTATTTGCATTATCTTTAAATCCTTCATTACTGAAATATAAAATACCCATAATTATTAATGGCAAGGAAATAAACGATATAAGTATGGTGGATAAAATTTTAGCAAAAGATTTATCTTTAAACTCCTCTGTGCTTATGTCCATGATCTTCCCCCTACTTGCTTGCGGTTCTATAGCATACTATTTCATCAGTTAAAGCATGTTCCTGTTTTAGCTGGTTATATTTATGTCTTCCATAGTCTTTTTCTTTTAGCTTTTCAAAAATTCTTTTTTGTTTTGAGGCCTCCACCAGATCTTTTCTTTTGTTTTCTGTTTCCAATTCCGATTGTTCTACTACTTCTTCCTGTTTGTTTATTATGTTTTGCATAATATCTAAATTATAGGAGAGATTTCTGAGTTCCTCGACCTTTATAGTGTTTTGCATTTTTACTTCCAGGTTATGGATCAGGTCCTCTTTTTTATAGCACAGTTTATCTAATTTATTTTGTTCGGCTGCCAATTTTTGCATGGAAATTCCAAGCTTATTTTTTTTATCATCCTCAATTTTTTCCTTAACACCCAATATGGTATCAAACCGAAAAATAAACTTTTCCATTGTAACCCTCCTATTTAACTATCTCCTGCATAATGTCAATAGCTTCATCAAAGGAACTTTTTTGCTGTATATCCTGTCTTAAAAAATCATTTATAGAGTCAATCCTACTAATAGCCTCATCAATTTTTTTATTTGTTCCTTCTACATATGCTCCTATATTGATTAAATCTTCTGATTCATTATATATGGATAATAATTCCTTAATTTGATTGGATAATTGTAAATGTTCCTTGGTGATCACATTGGGCATCACTCTGCTCACACTTGCTAAAATATCTATAGCAGGATAATGATTCCTGTTAGCAATTTTCCTGGATAAGACTATATGCCCGTCCAATATTCCACGCACAGTGTCGGCTATGGGCTCATTCATATCATCACCGTCTACCAGAATGGTATATAATCCCGTTATGGAACCTTTGTCCGACGTCCCCGACCGTTCCAACAGTTTAGGAAGTATAGCAAATACCGAAGGGGTATACCCTCTGGTTACAGGAGGTTCCCCAATAGCCAGTCCTATCTCCCTTTGAGCCATGGAAAACCTGGTCAAGGAATCCATCATCAGTATTACATTTTGTCCCTGGTCTCTGAAATATTCCGCTATAGACGTGGCCAACAGTGCCCCCTTCGTTCGTATAAGAGCGGGTTGATCTGAGGTTGCTACTACCAATACAGATCTTTTGAGGCCTTCTTCCTGCAAATCATTTTCTATAAATTATCTGACCTCCCTGCCACGCTCACCTATCAGCCCTATAACATTTATATCTGCCTGTGTGTTTCTCGCTATCATTCCCAGCAATGTGCTTTTCCCGATACCACTGCCCGAAAATATACCTATCCTTTGTCCATTACCACAAGTTAACAATCCGTCAATTGCCTTGATTCCCAATGCCAGAGGTTCTTCTATTTTAGTACGGAGCAGCGGATTTGGTGGAGACGACATGACAGGATAAGTTTTTCCATTATCCAAGGGCCCCTTGTTGTCTATCGGATTTCCTAAACCGTCTAAAATCCTTCCAAGAAGCATTTCCCCGACATTTACTTGTAGCGAAGTTCCCAATGCTTCAACTTTGCTTCCCGGACCGATTCCTTCCATTTCACCCAGAGGCATAAGTAAGACCTTTTTTTCTCTAAAACCAACCACTTCCGCCAGTATAGGTTTCGCTCCCTTCAACGTATATATCTTGCATATTTCACCTATTTTTACAGCAGGTCCTACAGATTCAATGGTTAGCCCTATTACCTGAGATACATATCCTGTATATTTTATTAGGTCCAGATTTAACAACGCATCCTCATATTTTTTCAGTGAAATAGTCCGCATTATATCACTTATCCCCTAAAATTTCATAAAACATCTGTTCAATCTGTGTTATTTGAGTTTGAAGACTTGCATCTACCGTCCCTGAAACTGTTTCAATTATAATACTGCCATCTTCCAGTGCAGGGTCTTTTTTAACTTCTATATTGTCGATTCCTTCCGTCATTATGTATATTTTATTTTTAGATGAGTTTACTGTTTCATAATCATTTTCACCTACGCGAATGATCAGACTGTCTGTATATGTACACTTTTCAATACCGTTTTCAACGAGATTTAGTAATAATTTATGATTTCTTTCGAGTTCATGATTAAGGATTTTTTTAACACAGGATATTATAAGTTCTATTACTTGTTTTTCCAGCTCTTTGGCAACAGTTTTTCTTTCGGATAATACATTTTGTTTCATCTGTTTGACTTCTTCTATTAAATTATCAACTGTCCTTAACCCCTCTTCCCGTCCTTCCAATACACCTTGTTCATAACCCTTTTTCCTTGAATTTTCTAAAATATTGTTGCTTTCCTCATAGGCTTCGGAGATAATAGTCTGTTGTTCAGTTCGGGTTCTACTTATCGTTTCTTCACATTCTATCTCTGCAGCTCTTATAATTGCATTAGCTCGTTCCTTGGCTTTGTCGATAATTGCTTTCGGATCTTCGATATCCGATTGATGGTCTTTTTTATCTTTGAGGGCTTTATCTATGGTTGGTCTTGTTGTTTGGCTGTTTTTAAATCTGACTATTTTTTCCCTACCCAAAACAATTTCATCCCATTTATAAACCTTAGACAATTATTTCATCCCCCCCGCCACGAGAAATGATGATCTCTCCTGCTTCCTCCAATATTCTAATGGTGTTGACAATTTTTTGTTGTGCTTCTTCTACATCCCTCAATCTGATAGGCCCCATAAAATCCATATCTTCTTTTATCATTTCTGCCATACGCTTAGACATATTGGAATAAATCACATCTGCAACTTCTTCTGTTGCGCCCTTTAGAGCTACTGCTAATTCCTTGTTGTCAATTTCCCTAATAAATCTTTGGATGGATGTACTATCCAAACCGATAATATCCTCAAATACAAACATTCTTTTTCTAATTTCCTCGGCCAACTCCACATGCTCAATTTCTAATGTATCCATAATATTTTTTTCTGTTCCTCTGTCAACGGAATTGAGTATATCAACAATGGACTGCACTCCTCCCGCTGTTGTATAATCCTGATTCACCAGGGATGAAAGCTTACTTTCCAATATGGTCTCAACCTCTCTGATTATTTCCGGTGAGGTTCTGTCCATGGTGGCTATTCTCCGAGCTACTTCTGATTGTTTTTCTTGAGGTAGAGCAGACAATATTTGTGCCGATTGATCAGAGGATAAATATGCAAGTATTAATGCTATGGTCTGCGGATGTTCATTTTGGATAAAATTTAGCAACTGACCCGGATCGGCCTTTCTGGCAAAATCAAAGGGTCCTACTTGTAGGGATGCCGTCAGTTTATTGATTATGTCCATAGCCTTCTGAGCTCCCAGCGCCCTTTCCAGTACTTCTTTGGCATAGCTGATACCGCCTTCGGAAATATATTCCTGTGCCAGACATATTTCATAAAATTCATTTAAAACCTTATCCTCTTCTTCTGAAGAAATTTTTCGCATATTGGCAATTTCCAGTGTTAATTCTTCTATTTCTTCATCATTCAAATGTTTGAAAATTTGGGCAGAGTATTCCGGCCCTAAACTGATTAATAAAATTGCGGCCTTTTCCCTACCGGAAATGTTTCCCTTGAGTATCTTTCGCGCCATGCCTTCACCTCTAATCTTCGCTTAGCCAATTCTTTAAAAGCTGTGCAACAGCATCCGGTTTTTTATTGGCAAGTTGTTCAATCTGCTGTTTAACCTGCGAACCGGCCAGTTCCAAGTCTATTTCTTCTGTAGACTCTGAAACCGCTATCTCTTCTATAGGTTCTATAATTTTTCCCTCCTCAAGCTTTCTTTTTTTGTTTATTATAAAATACGCAGCAACAGCGATGCACAAAATTACTACCGATATAATACCTATTATGATACCTTTATTTTCCTGCCAAAATGGTCTTTCCGGCAGTGTTTCGACTTCCGCAACGGAAGTGTCGTTAAATTGTCGAACATTCACCTGTACAACCCTTGTATCCAATCCTGCCGCCGTTGATATTATATTTTCTAGGTCCTTCTTTTCGGTTTCAGTTAAAGCGCCGTCTTCCAGAGAATCACTGTTTAAAAATACCGCTACCGTAATGTCTTTTACCTGGCCTTGCGCCTTCACTATTTTTTTATGCAACTCGTTGATTTCAAAATTAATAGTTTTACTTGCTTCCGAATATGCGGATTGTGTTTCATCTTCTTCCGCATATAGGGGTATTTCGCCCTCTGTATTAGAATCGGGGCCTGGTACACCGCCAACACCACCGTTTGCTACATTTTGACTCAGTTCCTGCAGGCTTCTGGGTATACCTGTGGTTTCACCGTCAATCGGTGGTGCGAATTCTTTTATTTCAGTCACTTCACTGTCAAAATCCAATCTAACGTTTGCCATGACTGCCACATTTCCATGACCGTAAACACTGGACAAAAAATTGGTTATACTGCGTTCCAGTTCATTCTTTACGTTTTGCTGTAGGGCCATATGATCGTTAGTATCAAAAATATCCGGATTTTTTTGCGGGTTTTCGTTTAGTATTCTTCCATCGTTTCCATGTACTGTTACATTTTCCGGTAGAAGGCCTTCCACTGCATTTGAAACCAAAACAGCAATACCGTTTATACTCTTGTTATCCAAAACAGTGTTGCCCTCCAGGTTAAGTGTTACCGATGCCTTCGCCAGGTTTTCTTTATCCCTGAGAACAAAACCGGTTTTTTCAGGCACTGTCAGGGTTACATCGGCCTTTTTAATGCCCTGCATTTCCTCTATTATGCTTGCCAAATAATTCTGAAGTGCATATATATAACGTTTGGATTTGTCCTCGCTGGTCATCATAAACGGGTTACCTGAGAATGCGTCCTCAAAGGAAAACCTTGGGGATGGCAGCCCTTGGGTGGCCACCACTACTTGTGCCCTTTTTTCATCCTTTTTGGACACCAGAATAGTTCCGCTGGTCTTTCCTATTTTAGCTTTGATATTATTTGACTCCAACGTGTCTATAATTGCGCCTGTTTGTTGTGGTTCAAGATTTCTGTATAATTCTATGTAATCTGTTTTCGAAAAGTATAAGACTAGTCCCAATAATGCCAATATTGTAAAGGCCGTTGCTGAAAGTAAAATAATTCTTTGTTTTTTCTCCAATTTTTGAAAATAGCCGTCTAATTTATCTTTAATCTGATTTAGGTGTTCTGACACTGGCTCACCCCTTTTCTGCTCCGATTAAATCTGCATCCTCATTATCTCCCTATATGCTTCTAATATTTTATTCCGAATTTGCATGGTCAGTTGAAGAGCAATATCAGCTTTCTGGGTTGCGATGGTGGCCTCATGTATGTTTTCCAGCCGGCCTGTTGCTATCTTAAAATCATATTGTTTTGCTTCCTCCTCAAGTAAGTTTACCTTTTCTATCGATTCCTCCAGAAAGGTAGAAAAAGATATTGTGTTTTCCGGCAGGTCCTCAAAAGAACCATCTACAGGTCCTAATCCGATGTTGCTGAATCTCCCAATATTATTGATCTCCATCATAAATTTCTCCTTTATTTACCGATTTCCAAAGCCTTAAGTGCCATTGCTTTTGTTCCGTTCATTGCAGTAACATTTGCTTCATAGGCTCTCGTTGCGGATATTAAATTTGCCATTTCTGAAACTATATCCACATTAGGCATTAAGACATAACCACTTTCATCAGCGTCGGGATGCCCGGGATCATAAATTCTTTTAAAGGGGGAAGGGTCGTCTTGAATTGAATTTACTTCTACCCCCATTAGATTTGATTTTTGTCCTTTTGCATGTTCAAGATGTTCGGAAAAACTTTTTTTATTGTCTTTGGTTCCGAATATGACTACCTGTCTTCTGTAGGGGGTACCAGCGGCCGTTCTTGTTGTATCGGCATTGGCTATATTTTTAGAAATTATATCGGCTCTCAGTCTTTCCGCGGTGAGCCCGGATGCACTGATGTTAATCGAGTTAAAAACTGACATTATTAACTACCTCCCTTCGTTTATGATAAATTTAATCCTTCGAAAATTGCTTTGTATCTTATCAGTCAAAACATTATAAACAATTTCATTCTTGGCCCTCTCTGCCATTTCCACATCAATATCCACATTGTTTTTATCCATTCTGGTACTGAAGTTATCCTCAGTTTTTATTTTATATTTAATATCGTTTATGTTTATATCGTTTATACGTATATGCCTAGGATTTGTAACAACACCCTTTAATTTTCCGCCACTGAGTTGCTCCCTTAGGATTTCCTCGAAAAGTACTACCGATTTTTTAAAACCGGGGGTTTCGGCATTAGCGATGTTGTTTGTAATTATCTCGTTGCGCTTCCATGAAGCATCTAAAGCCCTTGCTAGAAGGTTTATGTTTTTATACATTTTCGACCTCCACCGACAATTTTTTATACTATCTTAATTATACCATGTTTTTCGCCAGGAACAATAATTTTCCAAAGATCTATGGAACCATTTAGATAATATATCATATATATAGCAACTAGTCACCAATTTATACTAATATAGTTAAATATTTGACAGAATAAGACCAACTTCCTGCTTTGTTTATCA
>JAAZJW010000207.1 GCA_012800145.1 Clostridiales bacterium
CTGTTGAATATAAAATTAGCAGATGGAGGTTGTAAATTATGAAATCAGTAAAAAAGCAGTTTAATGTATTTGTTGTTCCCCTGGTTATTTTGGCAATTATACTGGGCGGTTGCAATTCAGGTGCCCCTGAAGGTTTTGTATACGTAAAGGATGAAATCAAAACTGCGGAGCTTGAAATGAGATATTATAGCGATAACAACTTTTTGGGGAGACGTGTTGACGGCTACGAGGCCCCGAAAGCAATCCTTACCGTGGAAGCCGCACGAGCACTCAAGGAAGCAAGTGAAATCTTGGAGGAACAGGGGTATCACATCAAAATTTTCGATGCTTACCGTCCACAGAGAGCGGTTAATGACTTTGTCAAATGGGCAGAAGATGTTAATGATATAAAGATGAAAAAACAGTATTATCCAAACATAGATAAAACCAGACTATTTGAGCTTGGGTATATAGCTAGTAGATCGGGACATACAAGGGGAAGCGTAGTGGATCTGACAATCGTGGACACCCAAACAGGCATGGAGGTCGACATGGGCAGCGGTTTCGATTTTTTTGGTGAAATATCCCATCATGGTACAGGACTTATCACCAAACAACAAGAAGCGAATAGAAATATATTGCGTGATGCCATGGTTGCAGCGGGATTTGAAGCGTATGTCAAGGAATGGTGGCATTATAGTCTCAGTAATGAACCTTATCCGGATACGTATTTTGATTTTCCGGTAAAATAGTTTAAGTCAAAATTAAAAAATATGACAATGGGATATCTACTTGTTATAAATTATTTATAAATAATTAAATCTTTATTTTACAATAGAACATATAACAATGTCAATACAAATATTTGAATTTTTATCCCATTAGTGTTATAATGATAATAGCCGTAGTTCGAATTCTAACTCATAGATGTGGAATGGAACATGACGGTTTTTTTGTACCTTTTCTAAATGGGGAATAATAGGCAAATTTCCAGCTATAAACAAGGAATTTGTAACAATACTGCCGATTGAATCGAAATAGATATCCAAGGGGATTTTTATAAAGGATTGTGCAGGTAGAATGGGGGTGTAATATGCTAGCAGATTTAATTGATAAACAGGTGATACACAAAATTTTTGGTAAAGGGAAAGTTGTAAAATATCGTGGTTCATATATTGGAATAGATTTTCCATCGGGTAACAAAAAATTTGTTTTTCCTGATGCATTTGGGACATATCTTACTCTTACTGATCAGAAGCTGGCGAAAATGGTACAAAAGAAGAAAAAGGAATGCGAAGAGGAGGAACAGAAGCTTAGGGAATTGAAGGCTTTGCAAAGTAAAAAACGCCAACGCCTTTTGGCACAGGAAAGAAATATTATAAAACGTAAAACCTGGAAAATTCATCCTCAATCACAGTCTGTTTTTTGGTGTAAAAAACAAGAACAGGACAGTGTTTTTGAAAGATGGGATGTTTTTACAGGAGTAATAAAAAGCGGTGAAAAACAAGGTCAACCAAGAAGGCTGGCCAGGGTAAATCAAAACAGTGCTTGTCTTTTGACAGCGAGGGAATCTGATATGCCTGAAAAGGATAGACGTATTTTAGGTGTATTTATGGTAGATGAGACTTTTGATAATAAATCCTGTACGGACGGGTATATACCCGCCCATTCAAAACACCGGCTTCGTCTTTCGGAGCAGGAGTCGGAAAAAATGCTTTTTTGGAACTATTATTTTAACAAAAAATATCCACACAGGATGACTTGGAACACCGGCCGACATCGTTATTTTGATAATGTGTGGATGGCACAAATTTTACGGGATATTGTTTCCTTAAAAGAGAATCCTGAAGAACAGGAAAATGCACAACAGTTTTTTGAATACTTCTGTCAAATGAATCGAATAAAAAAAGAGGAGATACCGGAGCCTAAAGGCGCCTTAATGCGTATCTAAATCGGAAAAGGGCTATTATCATCGGCCCTTTATTTTAATCAAGTTTGTGTTTAATGATTTCATATGAAATTACGGAATAAAGGGATTGGTTTAATGATATAATGGGAAAAAGGCTTTAGGCCCTACAAAAATACAGGAGAAAAGTTATGGTTAGAAAAAATGATTTAATTGAATTTAATGTGGATAAAGTAGCATTTCCGAACAAAGGAGAAGGGGAATATGGTGGACAGAAGGTTAAATTCAGAGGAGGTATCGAGGGGCAAAAAATAGAAGCAAGGGTAGGCAGAAAAAGAAAGGGTTATATCGAGGCTAAAATAATCAAAATACTGGAAAAATCTCCCCTAGAAACCGAAACAGGTTGTCCTCATTTTGGGGTATGTGGTGGATGTGCTTATCAAACATTGTCCTACGACAACGAATTAAAATTAAAAGAAAAACAGGTGTTGGATTTGTTTGATAGGGAGGGGCTGGCTATTAATTATTCAGGCATAGAAAGAAGCCCCAAAATACAAGGCTATAGAAACAAGATGGAATACACATTTGGAGATGAAGAAAAGGATGGGCCTCTGGCCTTGGGGCTCCATAGCAAGGGAAAATTTTATGAAATAGCAAATGTGGTGCATTGCAACATAGTAGACAAAGATTTTACAAATATATTGACCGTAATTTTGGAATATTTTCAACAATTAAATATGTTACATTATAACAAGAAAACCCACAAAGGATTTTTGAGGCATTTAGTAGTAAGAAAAGCACTGTCCACGGAGGAAATACTTATAAACATAGTTACATCAAGCCAGGGGCAATTAGATAGGGAAAACTTTGTATCGAATATTATAGAAAAATCCGGTATGCTTACGGGGAAAGTAGTCGGCATACTCCATACTGTAAATGACAGTCTGTCTGATGTTGTAAAGGCGGATAGGCTGGAGGTACTTTACGGAAGGGACTATATTGTTGAAGAGATCCTGGGACTGAAGTTTAATATATCCCCATTTTCTTTTTTTCAAACTAATACATTTGGGGCTGAAAAGTTGTATTCCATAGTCAGGGAATTCGCAGGGAATATTGATGATAAAATCGTATTTGATTTGTATTCGGGTATAGGTACCATAGCACAAATAATGGCGCCTATGGCGAAAAAGGTGATGGGCATTGAAATTATCGAGGAAGCGGTCAACAAGGCA
>JAAZJW010000208.1 GCA_012800145.1 Clostridiales bacterium
AAACTTAAAGTAAAAATACCGGCGGGTGTAGATACGGGATCGGTGATATCGATACGGGGTGAAGGAGAATCCGGTACTAAGGGAGGACCCAAGGGGGACCTATATGTAGCCATAAATGTACTCCCGCATAAAATTTTTAAGAGGGACGGTTACGATGTTATCTGTGAAATGCCTATTACATTTGTTCAGGCAGCCTTGGGCGATGAGTTGGAGGTTCCCACCCTTGAAGGCAAGGTAAAATATAAAATGCCCGAAGGTACACAAAGCGGAACCGTATTCAGATTGAGGTCAAAGGGTATTGTTAATCCAAAAGGATATGGTAAAGGTGATCAATACGTAAAGGTAATAATAGAAGTGCCTACAAAACTTTCAGAAGCCCAAAAGGACATATTAAGAAAGTTTGCATCTGAAAGTGGTGAAGAAATACATCAGCAAAAAAAAACGTTCTTTAATAAGGTAAAGGATGTTTTCGGTGTTTAATAGGTATTGAATTGCTAGCTTTTAAAATAAAGGGGCATAATATACGGGAACTTGTTGATACATTGATTGGGAGATGTGATCTGATGAAATGGGTTGAGGTATCAATAAAAACTACCACCGGGGCGATAGAAGCGGTTGCTAATGTGCTTTATAATGTGGGTGTATCAGGGGTTGTAATAGAGGATCCACATGATATTATTCTGGCAAACAATGATGAAAATGCATGGGACTACATAGATGAGTCCCTAATTAATCTGGAAGAAGGAGCGACAGTGAAGGGCTATATTCCGGAGTCCTCAGATCTTGTAGACAAGATAGACCTGGTCAGACAGTTGGTAGCAGCTCTGCCCGGGTTCGGATTAAATATCGGTGCCGGGGAGGTCAGTACTGTCGAAATAAATGAAGAGGACTGGGGCACCTCATGGAAAAAGTATTATAAGCCTACTAAAATAGGCAACCAAATTGTAGTTAAGCCGGTTTGGGAAGAATACAGGCCCGGGGAAAATGAAATTGTTATTGAAATGGATCCGGGCATGGCATTTGGTACAGGTACCCATGAAACTACAATAATGTGTATACAACGATTAGAACAACATGTTTTTGAGGAATGTACTGTTTTTGATATAGGTTGTGGAAGCGGAATATTATCCATTGCGGCCGCTAAATTAGGCGCCGATAAGGTTATAGGTGTGGACTATGACGAAGTAGCGGTGAAAGTGGCTAGGAAAAATGTAACAGTAAACGGGGTAGACGATGTTGTGGAAATAAAACATGGAAACCTGTTGGATGTAGTTAGGGATAAAGCAAACATAATCATAGCGAACATCACGGCAGATATAATTATGGTTCTAAGTAAGGATGTAAAAAAATTTTTAGATGCCTATGGGTTTTTTATTGTTTCAGGAATCATTTCAGATAAAATAGAAGAAGTCGAAAGGAATTTGAAGGTAAACGGCTTAGAAGTGGTAAAAATAGAAACAGTGGGGGAATGGTCAACGATCACTTCCAAAATAGTAGGAGAATAATATGCATCGTTTTTTTGTTGATACACGTTATATAGATTTTGTACAAAAGCAAATTGTTATTAAAAATGAAGATGTCAGGCACATTTCAAAGGTATTGAGGCTCAGAGAAGGGGACATGGTTGAAATATGTGATGGCGCAAATATGGAATATGTTTGCAAAATACAATCAATCCAAAAAGATAACATAATACTTTCAATTATAGAAAAAAAACAATCAATCAGGGAACCGCCTGTTGAGGTAGTGCTCTACCAAGGGATCCCCAAAGGAAACAAAATGGAACTGATTATACAGAAAACCGTGGAATTAGGAGTAACCGAAATTTTACCGGTAGAAATGAAAAGGACCGTTATACGATTTAGTGATAATAAAGATAAACAAAATAAAGTGCAACGTTGGCAAAAAATTGCTTTGGAGGCGTCGAAACAGTGTAAAAGGGGAATAATCCCGGCTGTTTATCCTCCGGTCAGTTTCGGTGAAGCGTTGACACACAGTAAAAAAAACCAACTGAACATAATGCCATATGAGGATGAAAACCAAAATGGATTTAAAGCTGTTGTTAAATCATTAGATAGGAATAATATAAATAAAATTGGAATTTGGATTGGGCCCGAAGGTGGGCTGGACGAAAAGGAAGTAGCAACAGCTATGGAGAATGGGGTTTATGTTATCACATTGGGTCCCAGAATACTCAGGACGGAAACTGCCGGGTTTGCTATGTTGAGCCTGGTAATGTATGAATTGGGGGATCTATAGTTGTATGCAGTATGCATTGTTCATTATAATTTTAATAAAACATACCACTGGGGGTGTATTTTATGTTCAAACCTCATAACTATGCATATCAAATAGAAGTAACAATACATTCTATATTCAAAAATGAAAAAGATGGTATAGGAGGCATAGCAGATGCAAGTTTCATTGAAAAAAATCCCTTTATCGCTATTGCTTTCATGCTGGGTAACTTCTATAACAAGGTACATATCAGCTTTAAGAAAAAGATAGACAATTTTTTTGCAAAATATTATACGGAAATGGGCAAAAGCATGTCTGAAATAGGTGAAGAAACAGTTAAAAGCATAGCAAAGGATTTTATTGATATTGTATCCACGATTTAAGGGGCCCTAGAAGGAGAAGGGATTTATCATAAATGGACAAAGACAGAAACACAACAGAAAATAATAGAAAAGGTACCAACAAAACCGTATCAATATTCACCCTAGGCTGTAAGGTTAATCAGTATGAAACCCAGGCCATAAGGGAGCTTTTTGAAAAAAAGGGTTACAACGTCAAGCTCAACAATGAAATTGCAGATATTTATATTATTAATACATGTACCGTGACTAATGCCGGAGAAAAAAAGTCCAGGCAGTTTATACGAAGAGCTAAAAGAAACAACCCAAATGCAATTATAGCGGTGGTAGGTTGCTATGCTCAGACGTCCCCCCGGGAGGTTTTATCTATCGAGGGTGTTAACATCATTATAGGGACAGATAACAGAAACAAGATAGTGGACGTTGTTGAAAGGTGTGAATCCAACGAAAAAATTAATTTGGTAAATGATATCATGAAAGTTAAAGGATTCGAGGAAATGTCTGTTAAAAATATAAGAGGTAAAACCAGAGCATTTTTGAAAATACAAGAAGGCTGTAATCAATATTGTTCATATTGCATAATACCGTATGCCAGGGGTCCTGTAAGGAGCCGCAATAGGGTAGAAATTATAAATGAAATAAAAAATTTAGTTGATAAAGGTTTTAAAGAAGTAGTATTAACAGGCATTCATGTTGCTTCCTATGGCAAGGACCTAGATTCGAAGGTAACACTTATGGATGTACTCAGGGAAGTGAACGATATAGACGGCTTAGAAAGAATAAGACTGAGTTCCCTGGAGCCCACCTTGTTTACAGATGAATTCTTACAGGGGCTTTCGCAACTCGACAAAATATGTAGGCATTTTCATCTTTCATTGCAAAGCGGATGCAATGCCACACTAAGAAGAATGAACAGAAAATATACTATAGAACAATACAGGGATATTGTTAACAGAATTAGAAAGATTTATCCTGACATAGCTTTAACCACAGACATCATAGTCGGATTTCCCGGGGAAACTGAAGAGGAATTTGATGCCACATATAGATTTGTAAAAGAAATAGGTTTCAGTGAAATTCATGTGTTTAGGTACTCCCCAAGGAAAGGGACGCCGGCAGCAAAATATAAAAATCAAATTGATGGCACAACAAAGCGCTATCGCAGTGAGAAATTGATTGAGCTGGGGGAGCAGTTAAGGAAGAATTATTATACCCTATTTATAGGGAGGAACAAGGAGGTTTTATTCGAAACACTGTCCGGAAGGGTTCCGGGTTATATAGAGGGGCATACCGGTAATTATCTGAGGGTTTTAGCTCCCTCGGATGATATCGAGGAAGGTGAACTAGCTATAGTAAATCTTAAAGAGTTGGAACAGGACTATATTTTAGCAGAAAAGATATCTTAATAAAAAAGGAATTTATGCTTTTACGTTGAATAAATATATTAGGTATAGGGTA
>JAAZJW010000209.1 GCA_012800145.1 Clostridiales bacterium
TGGGCAACTATAAACATAGGGATATTCTTGGATTTGCCGATTCTCATTAAGTTATTAGAACATTCTTTAACCTGAGAAACGCTGCCGGGTGCCGACGACAGGTCTTCCTTGAACAATGTCTGTATGGAATCTATAATAACAAAGACAGGTTCATATTCTTCTATATATTTTTCGATAACATCCACGTTTGTCTCCGAAACTATATATAAATCATCAGAAAGAGAATTCAGCCTCTCGCCCCTCATCCTTATCTGCTCTTCCGATTCCTCGCCGGATACATAGAGGGTCTTTCCATATTTATCGGCAACAGCGCTGCCTACCTGTAGAATCAATGTGGATTTTCCGATTCCGGGTTCTCCCGATACCAGTACCAAGGAACCTTTTACCAATCCTCCACCGAGCACTCTGTTTAATTCGCCAATTCCTGTATTATACCTTTCATAGGCACCGGATTTGACATTTTTAATAGGTTGAGGTTTGGATTGGCTGACTATTGTGGGCGATCTTTTAAATTCCTTTTTAATGTCCACCAATTCTTCTTCCATGCTGTGCCAATTACCGCATCCCGGACATTTACCCAACCATCTTATACTCTCATATCCGCATTCTTGACAAACGAACTTACTTTTAACCTTTGACATCCAATCACCTGCCTCGCACGCTCTTTTCTTATATTGTAACACAAAAAAGGCCCCTAGAGGCCTTCCATTTCACTTTGTTCATTTGAGGCTGTTTCGCCCAAAATTTCCTCAGTTTCCTTATCCTGTTCCCCCTTCCCTTTTTGTATATCCCATGCATATGTATCACTCTGATTTATTACATAAAATTTACCTATTTCTTTATAATCATCACTATATTTATAAAAAACGGGTTTTTCTAATTCATCAGCTATCCTGATTAGATCCTCCATAGCCTTTACCATTTTGACATTGTCCCCTGTATGTTCAAAATCATTGTCCAGGGCAACCAATCTTTCTCCATACTTTCTAAATATCCTATCTAATTCCTTTTTCAGCGGGTCTTTTGCCACAGCTGGAACCGTAAAAAATATTAAATATATAAGACCGAGCAACAATATGCCTGCGGTTACCCCATATTTGATGTTCTTATTTTTATCCGGGGGCAATTGGATTTCCTCGGTTCTTTCAATAGAACCTGATTTTTTAACCTCATTGTTTCCCCCTATATTAAACATCAGTACGTTGAGGGGTATCACCAAATCCGATGAAATCGTTTCTTCCACTTCCCCCTCGGCTACATTAGCCTTCAGGTTTACATCCATTATGATATCCAATGCGGTTTCGCATTTGATTTTGGATGTTTCGATTATTTCCCTGACAAATTCATTATATTCATCTAATTCTATATCAATTTCTTTGTTTATGTTGAAGACATCACCATGCGCTTCAAACTTTTCATGTTCTATGATAGGGAAGCTTTTTTCCCAAACATCTGTTATTTTGTCCCTTTCACTTATAAAACCTTTTGCTCTTATTGCTATGCTGTAGTCCCCCGATATCGCCGCGGATTTATCCCCCTTATATTCATGGTTCAACTTTGCCTTTATGAAATCAACATATTCGGTAATATAGACTTCCCCTTCCCCTTGGGAAGCCTTGTCATAAAGCCTGTTTGGTTTTAGAAATACCTCATAGTTCATAAAACTTTTGTTATCGTAGGTATATACGGGATCCTTTCTCTCCGCAAATTTTGGTATCTTGAGTTCCCTATAAATTTGCGATGAGCAGATACCGATTGCTATTACCATTAAAACAATTAAAACGACTTTAATTTTTTTGTTTATTTTTAATCTCATAACCCAACCCCCTATACATTCTGTATATATATACCATAAATAATTAAAAAATCCTTTATTTTTTGGAAAATGTATGGGGGTTGATTTAACCCAGATTTCTTTCAAAAAATGTGGGGAGCCACCTAGGTTTTTAAAAACCTAGGTGGCTCCCCTAATATTTTATTTGAGATATTTTGTTTAAGCAAAATAAGTTTTAATGTGCTTCCTATTTATCGTCATGGCCATACTACTTATTGCCAGTCTAGATGTCATTAAGTTGCTTTGCCACAGCCTCTATCGAGAATTCAAATCTTTTAGATTCGGGCAACCTTGTTTCATCGGCGTTTTCATCTATTTCGAATTTTAGACTAATAGGAAAACTCTGCCCTTTTTCTATTAAGTAGGTTAGGTTTTCCGGAATTTCATTATAATTCGCCATGTCTATCGGATTGTTATTATTTAGCGTTATCTTCAGATTCTGTTTCAACACATTTATACTGCCTTCTATTGGTTTAAACTCAAAACCTGTCACCTTCAAGGGCATAGTCCCTCTATTTTCCACCTTGAAACTGATTTTAGCTTCTGCTCCGGGGTATATATCCTCAAATTTTAATCTCAGCATGTTGTCCTTTCCTTCGCCTTTATCCCTCACTTGAACATATACAGGCTTAGCATGTTCCGGTGATGAGATAACCGTTGCTTCAGAAAATGCAAAATCAAGTTCTCCGGTTGTAACAGTACCCTTGATTTGAATCGCCTCTGTCCAATAAGCATATCCCGCTCCCATAAGCACTAAAACCACTGCAAGTGTAAGTGCTAAAAA
>JAAZJW010000210.1 GCA_012800145.1 Clostridiales bacterium
CATATTTATTTCCGTAGTAGTTTTTGCAAGGGCCGCACCGATTGCATTAGCTACATCATAATTTTGGGGATAATAGCAGGGCAAATTAAATTCTTTTTCCAAAATAGGGGCTAATACATCAGCAGGACCACCTATAATATTAATAAGACTTGGCTCCACCTTTTTGCCATATAACAATTCTTTTATAGTATATACAGGTTTACTGTTAATTTCCTGTAGCAGTTCATCTACCTTATTTTTAACTATAAGGGCCATAGTTTTAAGTACTGCTTTTGCTGTTTTTTCTACTGACAAACCTAATTGTTCACTTAACATTTTCATAGCCTCATATGCTCTTTTTTCGTCACCTTCTCCTATACGTCCTAAGACTATCATTGCATCGGTGGGGGTAGGTTTTGGACCGCCAAAGGCATAAGGCACACCTTCTCTTTTAGGGCCTATTTTAATATTTTTATCTTCTATATCAATACTGCTATCCCCACCTAAACCTATAGAAACAGAATATATGGCTCTCACTAGGGTGTTGTAGGGACCTATTTTTATGCCCAAAGGTTCAAACAAAGGAACACCGTCTACAAGAAAGAATATATCTGTTGTGGTTCCGCCAACATCCAGAAGAACAGCATCTTTATCGGTATTAAGCATAGCATTGATCCCCATAAAACTGGCGGCAGGCCCGGAAAGAATTGTTTCTACCGGTTTTTTTTCTGACGCGTCCAGATTCATTGTTCCGCCGTCAGCCTTTAATATAAATATAGGTGCGTTTATTCCTTCTTTTTCCAGGGACCTTTTAATATAAAGAGCAAAATCTCTGAAAGTATCGTATACAGCGGAATTCAGATAAGAAGTAAATACCCTTCTGGGGAAATTCAATTTACCGGATAAGGTATGTCCCATTGTGACATGGGAAAAATCTTTACTTATAATATCGTTTATCTTTATTTCGTGACTTGGATTTCTGGTAGAGAATTTTGTGATTACAGCACAATGTTGTATATTCTTCTCTTTAAAGGACTTAACACCATCTTGTATTTCCGTTAAATTTAGGTCCTTAACCATCTTACCACGGTGGTCAACATATCCGGAGATAAATATATTTTTATCGCCACAAGCTAAAAATTTATTATTAAGACCCGGGCCGGATTGAATAATAATACCTACCGGTGAGGTTTTGTCCTCCACGATAGCATTGGTAGATACCGTAGTGCTTAAATTTATTCTTTCAATTTTAGATTTATCGCAATCCTCCAGCAGTACGTTTAAAGTACCCCTGATGGATTCAAATAAATTATTTCTATTGGTAGGTTGCTTTACTGTTTTTAATATTTTTCCATCTTCTATGATGGCTGCATCCACATGGGTTCCCCCCATATCTAAACCTACAATCAATTTTTAAACCTCCTTTGTATTGTGATGTTTAATTACATTGTATATTTTAAATAGGGTATTATCAAGTTAGTAAGGCTTTTATTTGGTGACTTATAATTATTTTTTTATTATAATAAATAGATACAAAATAATATTAAAAATAAAAAATATTTATTTTTCTATAAGATATGACCTTAGAAACGATTAAAATTATGTCCGGCATAGAAATGGAAGAAATCGACGATAGGGAAAAACAGTAAGAGATATATAACCAAAACAAGCATATGTTGAAAAACATATGCTTGTTTTGGTTATATATCTTTTTTAAATAGATATTGACATTTATCTATGTTTAAGAATATAATAGACATAGATAAACGTCTATATATAAAAACAATTAATGGAGGTGAAGGAATTGGATAAAAACTATGAACAATATGCTACATTAATGAAGGCACTGGCAGATGAAACAAGAATAAAGATTTTTGATATGCTTTCTGGAGGAGAACTTTGCGCTTGCAATATACTTGGGGAGTTTGATATAACTCAACCTACACTGTCTTATCATATGAAAATATTAAGTGAAAGTGGTTTAGTAAATAGCAGGCGCGATGGAGTTTGGATGAAATATTCAATTAATAAGGGGGGATTGGATTTATTAAAGGACTTGTTTAATCATATTGATAAAAAACTATTAAAGCAGGCTTACTTAAAAAATAAAGTTAGGGGTTGAATATTTTATGATTATTTTAAAATGGTTAAATAGTCAATTGCTCAAAATGGAGTGGCTTTTTAATTTAATTAAGCTATTAGTTGAAAATGTATTTGGTTTAAGCATTGAAGGTAGATTAGGTGGGAGTATTCACTTTTTTATCTATGATGTAATTAAAATATTTATATTATTATCTGTTTTAATATTTATGATGTCCTATATTCAAAGTTTTTTTCCGCCAGAGAGAACTAGGAAAATACTAGGTAAATTTAGTGGTACTTTAGCAAATATTTTGGCGGCTTTACTCGGAACTGTTACACCATTTTGCTCCTGCTCATCTATTCCTTTATTTATAGGTTTTACAAGTGCAGGACTTCCAATTGGTGTTACATTTTCATTCTTAATCTCTTCACCTCTTGTAGATATAGCATCTATTATTTTAATTGCCAGTATATTTAATTGGAAAATAGCTATAGCATATGTCGTTGTAGGTGTCATACTTGCTGTAATTGGTGGAACTATAATTAGTAAATCTAATCTTGAAGAGTATGTAGAGCCATTTGTTTATAGCAGTAAAGTGCTTGAAAATGAACAAGAAGAATTAACTACTAGAGATAGAATAGATTTTGCAAAAGACCAAGTGCTAGATATTATTCAAAAAGTTTGGCTATATATTTTATTAGGTGTTGGAATAGGTGCCGGCATACATAATTGGATTCCGGAATCATATATAACTGCAATATTAGGTAAAGATAAATGGTATTCTGTTCTACTTGCAACTTTTGTTGGTATACCTATGTACGCAGATATTTTTGGCACACTACCTATAGCTGAAGCTTTAGTGTTAAAAGGTGTAGGACTTGGTACTGCTTTATCCTTTATGATGGGTGTAACCGCACTTTCCTTACCCTCTATCATTATGTTAAAGAGGGTTGTCAAAATGAAGCTTTTAGCTATTTTTTTAGTTATTGTTGTTATAGGTATTCTTATAATAGGTTATTCTTTTAATGCTTTTGGCTATCTTTTAATGTAGATATTTGATTTAGTTTTATAAAATAATATTATAAGGGGTGATTTATAATGATTATCAAAATTCTAGGTTCTGGATGTAAAAACTGCGCTATTTTTAAAAAAAATACGGAGACAGCTTTAAAGGAGGTAGGTATAGAGGCAGAAATTATTAGTGTAGAAGATTTTAAAGATATAGCGGCTTATGGTGTAATGTCAACTCCGGCTCTTGTTATTAATGAGAAGGTTGTATCTTCCGGAAAGGTTTTAAAGCCAAAAGAGATAGTTAAAATTTTGAAAAAATAGAATTATGATAATTTATATTTCTAATGTTAATAATAAAAAAGGTAATTGATTTTGGTAAAATTGATGTAGTGTATATACTTTTCTCCTAACTATAGTTTAGGAGAATTTTTATCTGGTGGATATAAATTTGTGTTACTAATATAGATTATGGATATATTAAGGCATATAGTCGAACCATAAGTAAATAATTTAAACATTTATTAAATATGGAAATTGAACATTCATAATATAAAACAGATTAAGAAGGAGATATATTATATGCACAACAAAGAAAAAGATATTATATTAAAAGAACTGAATACAAATTTAGAAAAAGGTCTCACGGGGGAGGAGGTAATTGAAAGACAAAAAAAGGGCAGAAATGAGTTGACAGCAGCCAAACCCAGGTCCTTATTTTTTAAAATTTTGGATCAACTGAATGAACCCATGGCATATATATTGATCGCAGCCGCAAGCATTTCCGCCGTCATGAAGGAAATAAACGACGCAATTATAATTTTGGTGGTAATAATAATAAATGCGGTGGTGGGTCTTGTACAGGAAGATAGGGCACAAAAATCCTTGGATGCACTGAAAAAACTATCTACCCCTAAAACATCGGTTAAAAGGGACGGGTTCCTAAAAGAAATTCCTGTTGAGGAATTGGTTGTAGGCGATATTGTTGCCATCGAGGCGGGTCATTACATACCCGCGGATTTGAGACTTATGGAAGCTGCAAATTTAAAAATAGATGAATCTATATTAACAGGCGAGTCTGTTCCTGTGGAGAAAACAGATGATACGATTGATGAAGAAAATGCGGCCCCGGGGGATTTAAAGAATATGGCTTTTATGTCCAGTTATGCCACTTATGGCAGGGGTATAGGTGTTGTTACATCTATAGGTATGGACACAGAAGTCGGGAAAATAGC
>JAAZJW010000001.1 GCA_012800145.1 Clostridiales bacterium
ACGAGATTCTTCGCTACACTCAGAATGACAAAAAGCGAGAAAAGTGCTTTTTCACACAGTCTGACGGTTCCTGGTGCATCCTATAAAAGAACTGTCAATAAAAGAACTTGACATTGATTTGAAACAAAATTATACTATTATTGGATTAAAAAATGAAAACATTTAAAAATATTGATTAAGAACTAGTAGGGATAAGAAGACCTTAAAGAGAGCTACCGGTTGGTGAAAGGTGCAGGGGATATTGTTCTGAATACATCTTATGAATTTCTTACCGAAAGGCATATCGCCGAGTAGGCTAAGACGGCGTTTACACCCGTTATAAGTGTAGGGTACTCACTTTTTTGTCGGTACTTAATAAGGTTGGCATTGTGAAATGTCAATAAATCTAGGTGGTAACGCGGAAATTAACCCGCCCTTTGTATATCTTCATATATAAAGGGCGGGTTTGTTGTTTGGGAAGCGGCACATAGGTGTGCTAGTTTCCGATTTCTAGGTGGTAGAGGCGATTTCAATCGTCGGTTAGGATTAGAAGGAAGAATAAAGGGAGGCGGTTAAATGGATTCAGACTATGATTATTCGGCTTTAAATTATAGATGCAGTAAAAATCATTTAAAAAATGGGAGGAAAAAGAAAAATGTCGAAAGTAAAATTTTTTAGTGGAGAACAAATACCATTGGAAATGCACAAGGTGAGGATAGTACAAAAATTAGAATTGCCGTCTGTGGAAAAGCGTCTTGAGTATATGCAAGAGGCCGGCAACAATACATTCCTGCTCAGAAATAAAAATGTATTTATGGATATGCTGACAGATAGCGGGGTAAATGCCATGAGTGACAGGCAACAATCTGCCATGTTGGTCGCGGATGACAGCTATGCCGGCAGTGAAACTTTTTACAGACTTGAGGATAAAATCAGGGAGATATTCGGCACACGGTTTTTCCTACCCACCCATCAGGGAAGAGCTGCTGAAAACGTAGTTGCACGGGCGTTTGTCAGGCCGAACACCATAATACCCATGAACTATCATTTTACTACTACCAAAGCACATATTTGTTTAAACGAGGGATTGATAGAAGAAATTATTATAGATGAGGGAATAAAGGTTACGAGCAACCATCCCTTTAAAGGGAATATGGATATTGATAAACTCAAGGATATAATCAAAAAGCATGGCAAAGAAAAGGTTGCATTTGTTCGCATGGAGGTAGGGGCAAATCTGGTAGGCGGACAACCTTTCTCTCTCGAAAACCTTAGGGATGTAAGAAAGGTATGCGATGATAACGATTTATTGCTTATACTGGATGCCAGCTTGCTGTCCGACAATTTATATTTTATAAAAGAAAGGGAAGAACAATGCAAGTCCATGAGTATCAGAGAAATAACCCGTGCCATTGCCGACCTGTGTCATGTTATTTATTTTTCTGCACGTAAATTGGGATTTGCCAGGGGTGGAGGAATATGTACCGACAATAAGGATTTATACATGAAAATGAGGGACTATATAACCTTGTATGAAGGTTTTCTAACATATGGAGGCATGTCTGTAAGGGAAATGGAAGCCCTCACAGTTGGACTCGAGGAAACCATGGATGAAAGTATTATCAGCCAAGGTCCCCAATTTATAGCGTTTATGGTGGAGGAGTTAATCAAAAAAGGTGTTCCGGTTGTTACACCTCCAGGTGGTTTGGGTTGTCATGTAGATGCTATGCAGTTTCTAGACCATGTTCCCCAAAGCGAATACCCTGCAGGTGCACTCGCAGCGGCATTGTATATTGCGAGCGGTGTGCGGGGTATGGAAAGGGGTACTATGTCGGAGCAGAGAAATCCTGACGGCACTGAACCCCTTGCCAATATGGAATTGCTAAGGCTCGCCATGCCGAGAAGGGTGTTTACATTATCACAGGTTAAATATGCAATAGACAGATTAGCCTGGCTTTATGAAAACCGTCGTTTGGTCGGTGGACTGAAATTTGTAGAAGAACCTGAAACATTAAGATTCTTCTTTGGGAGACTGGAAGCAACATCTGATTGGCAAGAGAAACTGGCCAAGAAATTCAGGGAAGATTTTCCGGATAGTTTATAATAAAATATTTCGGAATAGGTGATTTTAAGACGTGGGGACAGGTGAAACCTGTTCCCATTTTGTCACAATAAATGGGATAGGAATTTGTAGTAGGAAGAAAGGCACGGGACAAGGGGACGGGAGTTTTTTCCCATCACACCACTTTCTGCCTATAGATAAAATGGAATTTGATGGGACAAGAACTCCCGTCCCCTAGTCCCTAAGCATGTTCAGGAAATGTGCACTGATAGAGGGTGGACAGGGTCGTCCACCCCTACAAAACACGAAAACATCCCTTGGTG
>JAAZJW010000211.1 GCA_012800145.1 Clostridiales bacterium
AACCTGGCCCATTTGTACAGGAGTATTCTTTCCCCATTTTCAAGAATGTTTCTATTTTTAATAAATATTCCACCATGATAATCTATGGCATTTCCTCTTTTTTCACATACTACCTCTTTTATGTTTTCGTGTAAAGGTTGGTAATATATAGATTCATCCTCATTTAATATGACTAAATCCACTATCAGCCCTTTGTATGACCAATATTCATGAGCATTTATTAATTCTATCAGGTTTTTTATTCCCCCCACAGATTTTATGGTAACCAGAACCAGGGGGTTGTCCCCTGAAATCCCATGTGCCCAAAGTCCTTCCTGACCTTTTTCGTTCTTTTTCAGTATGTTAGCATATTGAATTTTATTGTTTTCCTTTGAATAAAACAAATAGGGTAACAAGTTTTCATAAAGCCTAATATTAGAACGGTTTAGATTTAGATACCCAATCTCCGTTTTGGATTTAGTGTTGGATAGTTCCTCAGCTATTTCTATACTATTTTCATCATTATATTTGTTTAATATATCCATAGCATCATTTTTGTCACGAGTTATGGCTGTTATATAATATATTTCCACCTGTTCCTTTGGCTGTATTTTTATTTTTTTACTCATACTCATTATGGGATCTACAACTACCCCTACAGTATTAGTAAGTCCCCTGGAAGATAAAGCTCTGGGCTTTTCCATCCTATTGCCTCTACCTATAAAATTTGCTCTATTGGTTTCATACTGAAATTTGTCGGAATTTTCCCCAAAGGTTCTAACTCCGTGTAAAATCCAACTATCCCTTTTTTCTCCCCCCCTTTTCCTCCTATAAGCCAGCAAACCTTCTTGTTCCTCCAACGCTTCTGTTCTTATGAATAAGTTGTTAAATGCAGGATGGGCAAGGTCTGATTCCAGGCTCTCCCCTACCACTTCAAAATAACTTACGGTTTCAAGCAGCATTTCTTCATTTCCGTTATTTGTTAATTTTACCCTCCTGATTTCCCCCAATTCCTCCGGCAACAGAAATACATCCATTTCAGTTTCTATGTTCCCGTCTTTTCTATAGAAACTGGCCTTATAGGTAGAAAATTCTACCCTGTACAGTTCAGGTTCCTTATAGGTGGGCACATAGGTTGTGGACCATAGCTCATGGTTCTCTAAGTTCTTGACGTACACAAATTGTCCATAAGGTTTTGCCAGGTGGTCCTTTCGCCATCTGTTAATGAATAAATTTCCGTCTTTGGAAAAACCCTCCCCCCTGTTTGTTATCATCAGGGTATATGTACTGGATGATAAAAGGTGACATTTGATATCATCTATGTCCTCCTTTGTATATACCCTTCTGTCCCATATCTCCTCTCTTTTCCTTATTGTATCTATCTCCGTCAGATTTTCTCTCTCTTTTGATATTATCGGCCTCATAGGCACCTTTTCTTGTAAAAGGAATTCACCACATTTCATTTGCGGATTCCTGTGGAACCTATCTATCAACACATCTTTATTAACAAAGTTGTTTATGGCGGCAAATATCATGCCTTGATGATGGCTCATATAAGACCTGACTATACCTTTGTCTAAGTGGGAGGGAAGCCTGTTTAGGCTATAATCCACAGCCTCAAAAAAACCGTACTGGCCCCTTAAACCTTCCTCCTCAAGCCTTCTTATATTTTCCAACACCCCCCTATGATCAAACCCTAAAGCCAAAAATGTGGAATAGGGAGAAATCACTAATTCATCCTTTAATCCTCTTTTAAACCCCAACGCCGGTACACCAAATGCTTTGTACTGATAATGAAACTGACGATCGAACGCAAAAAATCCTGATTCGGAAATGCCCCAGGGTACGCCCTTGGAATTACCATAATTTTTTTGTATCCTTATAGAAGTTTTATAGGTCTCATCCAGTAGGGTGTTCCTGTAATTCTTTAATATTAGGGATGGCATGAGATATTCAAACATCGTGCCCGACCAGGATGCAAGGGATATATAGCCCTTCTCCATAACCAGTGGCCTCCCTAAATTTCTCCAATGTTTTAAGGGCACTTCTCTTCTGGAAACAGCTATATAGCTTGCTGTCCTGGCTTCAGAGGCTAACAGGTCGTAATGATGTTTTAACGTTTTGTTTTCTCCTGCATTATACCCGATATAAAACAGCCCCCTGTCCTCATCATACAAAGGTGTAAATTTGGTATTATTTATAAGATTTTCGACCCTAGATATCAAATCCTCTATATCCCCACCATCCTGTAGGGATTCTTCAAGATATTCTTTTAGCCCTTCCTTAAGCACTATCAAATAGGACACAAAGTTTCCACTGTCAACTGTAGAAACAAATACAGGCCTCAAGGGTTTTAATGTCTCGGTATCATACCAATTATATAGATGGCCTTCCCATTTTTCCATTTTCTCTAAAGTTCCTATAGTTAGTCCAACTAGGTCCACCATCTCGGGAGTAGTTATAAATCCCAAATCTCTACTGGAAAGTATGGACATAAGATAAAAACCTATATTGGTGGGAGAAGTCCTGTTAATCGCCCCGTTATAGGGGTATTCCTGGAAATTGTCCGGAGGCAAATAGTTATTTCTGTCATCTGTAAATGTTCTATAGTATTCCCAGATTTGTTTTCCTATGTCTGTAAGAAAATCTATGTCTTCCTGTTTGATTTCTATAGTTTCCTGATCCTCCCTGCTGATAATATATGCAGCCATAGGGCCTCCGGCCCATAACAATCCGATTACCCCGGATATGATTAAATTATCCGGTTTAAACATATGGGTAAGGATTATCAACAATACGGAAAAGATGACATTTTCCTTCATTCTTTTAAAATAGCTCGAAACATCATTTTTCAACCCTTTTTCCATATCAAAGGCTGTGGTCCATTCCAATAAATTCTTTTTTGAAATAAACACCCTATAAAGTGTTCTGAGCACAGCATCCAGCATCATCACAGCTTTATGAGGAAGAAACATAAAATACAGGATCCCTTGATAAATATAGGTCTTGTAACCTGTTATAATATCTCCGTTTAATCTCATTTTCGGAATTTTAAATCTCTTATGTAATACATGTTCCAGAGCCATAATTACAACAGGCAACAATATAGCGACGAGGGAAATCCCTATCCAAACAAATGTATTTCCGGGAAAAAATATTGTACCAAAAAATAAAATCAAAAATAAGGATACGGAAACTAAACTCCTCCTCAAGTTATCTACAATCTTCCATTTAGACAAAGAAGAAATTGATCCATTTTTGAGCCACTTTACCAGTTGCCAGTCTCCCCTAGTCCATCTGTGCAGCCTCATAATATAGGAACCATATTTCTCCGGATACCCGTCTATCAGTTCGATACTTGTGGCCAGTCCTACCCTGACATAACTACCCTCCAGGAGATCATGACTCAATACAGCATTTTCAGATATTTCTTCCTTTAAACATTTCTGAAATGCCTCCAAATCATATATACCTTTACCTGTAAATATACCTTCTCCGAACAAATCCTGGTATATATCCGAAGCCGCAGTACTATAAGGGTCTATACCCCCCATACCTGCAAATATTCTGGTAAACAAGGATTTGTTACTGCTTTCAATGTCTATCGAAATTTTAGGCTGAATAATTCCATAGCCTTCCCTTACGATATTTTTTTCTTCATCCACTACAGCCATATTTAAAGGATGGGAAATCACACCTATTAACTTTTTCGCCCCATCAATGGGTAGCTTAGTATCCGCATCCAATGTAATAACATATTTGATTTTAATGTCCGAAATATCCCCTGATATTACATTAAAGGTTGTCCCTTCAGCCCCCAGCAACAGATCATTAAATTCTATCAGTGCTCCCCTTTTTCTTTCCCAACCCATCCACCTTTTCT
>JAAZJW010000212.1 GCA_012800145.1 Clostridiales bacterium
CCGGCAAACATATAGTTTCCGGAGGGGAATGGTTGTTCCGGGATGCTATAAAAGATGGGGGAAGCTATTTTGTTGATTACCCTGAATATGACCAACGTGCGCATCCTTTTTCTATAGACTATAATAAAGATGGTTTCACGGACATTATAGTCGGAAGCGCAGACGGACACTTTTATTATTACCAAGGTGAAAAAATGGGGGATAATTATGAAACCTCCAGACCTATAAAGCTGACAAATTCCGACGGTAGAAACATTAATGTGCGGGGACATTCGGCCCCTATTATGACCGATATAAATGGAGACGGAATTATAGATTTGATTTCCGGGAGTTCGGACGGAAACATTTATTGGTTTTCAGGGAATGGTGACCTAACTTTTGACAGTCAAGGGATCCTGGTCGAAACCGGTATATCGGGACAGGTTATGCCTACTATCGGGGACATAAATGGAGATGGTATAATAGATTTGGTTGTAGGTAGTAACGAAAAAACCATAAAATTTTACTATGGAAATAAAAACAGTAGCAATCTTGATTTTGTAACTGCGTCAAACATTGAAATAAAAGGCTTGGAAAATATAGAAGGCAATTGGTTAGCGCCCCATATTACGGATATAAACGGTGATAGAAAAGAAGACCTTGTCATCGGAACCTTCCATGGATATATCGGAAAATTTATAGGGGATGGGCATAGCTTTAAATTTGATGGGTATATAGAAGGAAAAGAAAAAAATTATAAGGGAAATAGATATCTGAAGTTCGGAAACAACTGCGTACCGACCTTTGTTGATTTGGACGGGGATGGTGTAAGAGATCTGGTTGTAGGCTCACTGGAATATGGATTGGCATATCCCATCGATTCGGCATATTTTCCTTTTAAGGATAATCTGGCACAACAGATACGGTTTATGAAGGACAAAGGTTACTATGTAGGGATGCATTTTTATACCAAGATGAATGCTTCTGGGGAGTATGAAGAAAATGAACTGGCCATGCATATTGCCGCCCTGGAAAAATACGGGATAAAGATTTCAGACGGTATGGGTTTTAATCAACATACCTGGCACACAAGTGTTGAAGGTGAAACTCAAACCTTGGAAAATGGTTTCAAAGCAGGGCTCTTGTGGTGTTCGGGGTTTAAACCTTCCGGGAGCAATGCTGTTCCCGAGTCGAGTGCGGAAACCGCCATCAGTATCCCCTTTTTATTTGAGGACAAGGGCTCTGAGAGACCGATAATTTTTAATACAAGTACAATGCTATATGACCAAAACGGGTGGGGGGATATTTCTGCAAAACATGATTTGCCCGTAAGTATGTATTATCATTGTGATTTTGCCTATGAAAGGCCGGAAGACATAGAAAGAAATGTATTAAGGGCCTCCGCTTTTGCAAAGAATTATGATTATAATTTTGTAACCGAAAAACAATACGCCAAAGCCGTGGCGGCATCATACAACACAGACATTTCGGTCACTATTGAAAATGCGGGCAAAAAAGGGCAAAAGATAATCTTAACACCCCAAATTAAGGATAAAACAATTCCCCTATACGATGAAAGTTACCAGAAAGCCGTAGGTGCAAAAATAGTTTTAGGTGAGAAATGCAGGGGATGGAAACTAAACACTACATCCACCGCCTGGTATCAAAAAGACGATGTAATTTATGCAGGTGTCGGGGAAGAGGTTATAGTAAATAGAGGAAGATTAGAAGGTTTTCATCTGAACAGGTCAAATCTTCCGATAGAGCTGACACATACGAGAAATGGTGTTAGTGGTATTAGCGTGAAGTTTCAAGATGGAGGCATGATGCAGGTAGAGGTTATAGGGGATGCAACTACCAAGGATAAGGATTGGATAATAACAAAATCGGAAAATCGTGATGCCACGATATTTACTAAATTCGGGGCAGCCGATACTATAAATATTGTGAAAACAAACTAAAAAAACTGCATGATTGGGAGAATGATATGAATTCCACAGTAATTTTATTAGACAGAGCCGCGGAAAAATATGGGGATAAAATTGGGTATGAAGATGAATGGGAAAGTATCAGTTTTTCTCAGCTAAGGGAAAGGGCCATGATTATAGGTACCAAGCTTCTAAAGGATATAAAGCCGGGTAGAACTGTTTCTCCCGTAATAGTCTATATGCCTAAAAGTGTGAAATGTATAGTGAGTTACATGGGGGTTTTATACAGTGGGAACCCTTATGTTCCCATTGATAACAATATGCCTTTAATCAGGCTACAGAAAATTATAAATAATTTAAAGCCGGGAGCTATTATCACCGATAAGGAACATATTGGGAATCTTGATGAAATAGATCTTGGCGGAGCCAAAGCATATCTTTATGAGGATATCTCCAAAGGAGAAGCGGATATTTCACTTATCAAGGAAAAAATCCAAGGAGTAATAGATACCGATCCTATTTATATCATGTATACCTCAGGTTCAACAGGTGAACCGAAGGGAGGTGTCATACCTCACCGTGGGGTTATAGATTATGCAAAATGGGTGGTTGAGACGTTTTCTTTTGATGAAGATACTGTCATGGCAAGCCAGGCACCTTTTTATTTTGACAATTCTGTATTCGAAATTTATGGTTGTTTGATGTGCGGAGGTAGATTAGTGCTTATTCCTGAGGTGCTTATGAAATTTTCTCTAAAATTGCCGGAATTTTTGGAAGAGCATAAAATCAACACTATTTTCTGGGTTCCTACAGTTTTGATAAACATTGCAAATTCGGGTGTCTTATCAAAACATAAACTTCCACATCTTAAAATTGTGGCTTTTTGCGGGGAAGTGATGCCCAACAAACAGTTAAATATTTGGAGAAGCGAACACCCTGATTGCCTCTATGCAAACCTCTATGGACCCATGGAGATAACCGATGTATGTTCGTACTATATTGTGGATAGACCCTTTGAGGATTCAGATCCTCTTCCCATCGGAAAAGCCTGCAAAAATACGAGAATAATTATATTAAATGAAGAAAATCAGATTGCAGAAATCGGGGAGCCGGGAGAAATTTGTGTAATCGGGTCGGGGGTTGGATTGGGCTATTGGGGAGACGCAGAGGCCACGGATAGGGCATTTGTACAAAATCCTGTTAACCCATATTTTAATGAAAGAATATACAGAACCGGGGATTTGGCCTATATAGATGAAGAAGGACTTATCATGTTTTTGGGAAGGATGGACAGCCAAATCAAACTGAGGGGAAACAGGATAGAGCTCGGCGAGATAGAAAAAGCAGCTGCATGCATAGATAATGTAGGACGCGCTTGTGCCATTTTTCATGCGGAACAAGAAGAAATCGTACTGTTTTTAGAAACTGCGGAGGAATTCGTTCTCAGGAAGATAAACATGGAACTTTTAAGATATATACCTAGGTATATGCTTCCTCAAAGGCTTGTCACCATGGAAAAATTTCCACACACGGCAAATGATAAAATTGACAGAATCACTTTACGGAAAAAGTATATTGAAGAAAAATAGGAGAAAAAAATGGAGATTAAAGAAACCTTATATAATTTCTTAAAAGAAAATTTTGGGATTGATGATGATCCTGATTTTACGTATGATGCACACCTGTTTGATATGGGTTTTGTGGATTCGTTAGGGGCAACGGAAATAATATTATTTATTGAGGAACACTGGGATATAGAGATTACCCAAAAGGATTTAATTTTATACCCGATGAACACCATTGAAGAAATCGCGGAAGTAATCGAAAGGAAGTTGGGGTAAGGATGGCGGAAATTGTTATCAGGCCTGCTACTATAGAAGATGTAAACCAATTAGCGGATATGTACCGTGAAATGTATGATATTCTTTTTGCCTATGGTATGCCTTACAAACTGAACAGGGGCACTATAGGGGAGGTTTTGATGCTGCAACTGAAGGCGCGTGCCTGTAAATATTTTGTGGCGGAAAAGGATGGACAGTTGGTAGGTTTTGTAGCAGTTGATATTATGCGTATGGACAGGAAACTTTCTTACAAAAACAATGTTATTGCCCATATTAGGGACATATACGTATCCCCTGCTGTCGGCAGAACGGGAATCGGCACTGAATTGCTGGCGAAAGCTGAGGACTGGGCAAGGGGAAACGGGGCATCCATAATAGAATGCAATGTCATAGCAAACAACGAACCTGCCCAAAATTTTTGGGGTGATAATCAATACGAAGTGCTTGGGAAAATTTATTGTAAAAAATTCGAATAAACGGTGAATATATATGTGGTTTCTCGAAATAGACAAATTACTCATAATAACGGTTGTGACCTTATTTACGGGATTTTTAAGGTTATCTA
>JAAZJW010000213.1 GCA_012800145.1 Clostridiales bacterium
GTAGTTATTAACCCTGATATTGATAAAATAGACTATAAAAGATATAATGATGTTATTCTCTATGATATGTTTTATTTTGTTGAACAGTTAAAGCTTTTTGCACATAAAAATGGTATAGAAAATACTATCTCTTTATATAACAGTGGTGATGAAAAATGCAACACCCTTGTCCTGGAGAGTATAATACCTACCAGAAATCAATTAATAGCTATATATAAATATTTTAAAGGTATGGACTCCGGCGAAATTACATTTACATTTGATGAGCTGTATACAGACATAAAACAAAAATATAACCTGGAGACAAATGAGAGAATGTTCAGTAATTCCTTAGCCATATTTTCTGAAGGAAACCTATTGACTTACAGGCTTAAAAATAATATATATAATGTATGTATGACAGAACCTGCCTGTAAAATTGATTTAAACACATTAAAATTCACCCGGTATCTTGAAAGAAAAAAACAGCGGAATAACGAATTTAAAAATGTTTGGTTACAATCTGTGACAGGAGGAAAATTTAATGGATCTGAAAAGCAAGATAAGGGAGATTGAAGACTTCCCTAAAAAAGGTGTAAGCTTTAAAGATATTACAACCCTTCTAAAAGACGGTGAAGTTTTTAAATATCTAATAGAAAAATTGTCCGATCAGTTAAGGAATCTGGATATAGATATAATAGTGGCACCGGAAGCCAGGGGATTTTTAATAGGTGCACCCATTGCATATAATTTAGGTATTGGATTTGTGCCCATAAGAAAATCCGGCAAATTACCGGCCGAAACTATCAATTGTGAATATGAACTTGAATACGGTACAGATTTATTGGAAATACATAAAGATGCAATTAAACCCGGCCAAAGAGTTGCAATATTGGATGATTTGCTGGCTACAGGCGGGACAGTGCTGGCTTCTGCAAAATTGGTTGAAAGGCTTGGCGGGGAAGTTGTGACAATTAATTTTATAATAGGACTTGATTATCTTGATAGGGAAAACGTGTTAAAGGATTATAAGACAAACACACTTATTCAATATGAAGAATAAAAATATGTCGAGTACAGTTAGAAATATTACATTAATCAACAGGAGCTACTAAAGAGGGTGGTTTTATATTATGCTAGAAAATTTAATAAGAAAGGTTGAAGAGTTTACCCCATATTGTGATGTAGGTCTTATTATCAAAGCCTATAGTTTTGCAGAAAACGCACACCAAGATCAATATAGGAAATCCGGGGAAAATTATTTTGTCCATCCTGTGGAGGTAGCCAGAATTTTAATAGAGTTGAGAATGGATAGTAGCACTATAGCTGCCGGATTGCTTCATGATGTAATAGAAGATACAAATTATGGATATGATAAAATCAAATCAGAATTCGGTGAAGAAGTGGCCGACTTAGTAGAAGGAGTAACCAAGATAACACGTTTGAGCTTTAGCTCCAAGGAAGAAAGACAGGCTGAGAATCTTAGAAAAATGATATTAGCCATGGCGAAGGATATAAGGGTTATCTTAATCAAATTAGCCGATCGCCTCCATAATATGAGGACCCTTAAGTATCATAACGGCGAAAAGCAAAAAGAAAAAGCCATGTAA
>JAAZJW010000214.1 GCA_012800145.1 Clostridiales bacterium
CAATGCCTACGAAGAATCCGATGAAGTCGTCCTGAGACGGACAGTATAAACGGTGCTGACGAAGGATCTCATCCTTTAGGGATCCTTCGCGGGTCAAACTTATTCTGCACGTCTCAGGATGACAAAAATGTGGGAAAGGTGCTTTTTCATACAGCCTGGGATGATATTTGGATTTATTTGCTGACTTCCTTATAGTTTTTTATAAATTCATACATACAGTGAATAAATTCACCTCTTTTGAGATTTGTATCGGGTACAAATTCAGTTTCAATATTTTTGTCACAGAATATATTATAATATTTTGCTAAAGCCACATAACCGACATTTTCCGCCTCTATCGCTTCCTTGTCAACATATGGCGATTTAAAAATATCAGAATACTTGGCTAATTCTTTTTGTTTCATTGCATTTATAATCCATTTCGTCAATTCAATTTTGCTTATTTTTTCATCAGGTTTAAAATATTCTCCTTTTTCAATGATGCCCGATTCTACCCCGGCCTCAATGTATTTATAATAGGGATCATCTTTTGAAATGTCCTTGAAATAATCTTTATTAGACTCCCTATAATACCTATCTACGTTGTAAGCCTTATTAGTCCAACCTATTTCTACTACCCATTTTAGTGCATCCTTACGTAATAAAACCTCGTTCGGTTTGAAAAATTCATCTTTTACCTTTAGCACTCCCATTTTGTCCATGAATAAAATATCTTTTTCGTATTCATGACCTTTTATGTCCTTGAATTGGATTAACTCTTTTTTCTTCTCCACGAATTCTTCCCCGGAATAATCTAGAAACTTACCGGTTGCTCCGTCGATGTAAATAAAGTCGAAATTTTTTATTGAATACACGGGCAATAATTCTTTTATGGGAAGTTCCAAGCCCTCTTTCTTATATTTGTCTAAATCTTTTAACTGCACCAAATATTTTTCAAAACCTACCTTATCATAAAGGATCTTATGTGCATCCTTAATGTTTAACATGGATTTCGGTTTTTGTGCCTCCACCTTATACCATCTATAGTTTAAGTGAATGATTTCTTTTGTATTTTTATCTATATCCATTCTTATATGGTTATCCTCAAAAGGAATTTTGTCTATATACCTGGGGCTTGATATGCTGATTCTGTTTTCATCCTTAACTACATTTTGATCTATTTCCAATTGCAGCTGTTCCCTGATTCCGGGAAACATTTTTTGAACTTTTTCTTCTACAAAATCTGTACAATCCTTGGCTATTTTTTTAAACCCCCCAGTATCTTCAGGGTCTCCTGTCTTTGCAATCGGTCTGTATTCATTTTTACTGTATGAAATCTCTAATACCTTACCGTCCTCGGCATTTACTGCAGCGTTAATGTATTTGCTCCCCTCTTTAGAATACCAATATAAAACCCAGAATTTGCCTTTAGCTTCAGCATAATAATTTGTATAGCTGGTATTGTTCAGTTTAACATCATCCAAGTCCACATTACCTTTGAGTATATCTATAATTGCCTTCTCCGCCTTTTCCTTGGAAATAACCCCCTCTTCCGGTATTGTTTCTACCCCGGCGTCCAGTGAAGCCATTTCCTTCATCCTCATACCTTCATTACCACCGGCACCGCCCGCAGGCCCAAAATAATTCCAATTGTACAGTTCATCACGGGATAATAGTCTCCCTGTGACAGCATCTATTTTATCGCTTTCTTTCGGTGCATAAATGTACACAGGGGTTAAAACTATATTCTTGCTGTCCTCGGAGTTATATTTATTTAGTCTTACATATTTAAGTTCCAATCTATCGTCCTTCTCAAATAATTCCCTGGCTTTTTGTTCGCTTAAAAGTTGTTTGTTCCCCTCATAACCTGCTTCATCCCATTTCATTTCATAGGATACTACTTCTCCGTTTACGCCGGATACATTAATTACAAAATAGTTATTTGGGAAAAATTCTCCTTTCAACTTTCTGACAAACATGAAGTAATAATTATCTGATCCTTGTGCATCATTATATAAATGATATGGAATAAATGTAGGTGCTTCAACGGTAACTTCTTCTGTTTCCTTAAATCTTTCTTTTTCCAAGGACTTAATAAAATCCATAGCAATTTCTTTGGCCTCTTCTTGGGGCAATGTTATAGCGCCCCCATAGTCCTTACTATCCCATCTGTTAAAAGAAATTATTTCCCCGGTGTCAGCAGCCATAGTAATAGAAATACTTTTGTTTTCTTTTTCAAAGCTTAAATTCCAAAATTGTTTTTGTTGTATGTCCCTTGTGTATAGATCGCTGTATTGAAGTTTGTAGTCTTCCTTAATATGTAGCCTTCCCCTCGCCAGTTTTTCCACCTGTAATTTAGTTAAAATTGAAGATTTTGTCTGTCCATGTCCAATCGGTGTTATTATTCCAAGAAACAATGTCAATATAATGCCGGTAATAATTGTTTTCCTTAACATTTTAAAATCCCCCCATATTTTTTATCAATTTTCCTAGCAGAATATCCCCACTTCAAAACCCTTAAGGTTTAAGTGGCGGGTGGTTGACTCCCGATATCCTATATGTATATGTATGTCCATAATTTTAGACGTAAAACAGGAAAAAAAGGTTCCGGGACAGCAAATAAAACGTCAGAGGTGGCAAAAGCGTGACAAACAAAGCGTCCCCTTGACACATTCCTTGACACATTGCCAATAATAAAAAAGCAACTTCAGCGCAAAGTTGCTTTTTTATTCCCCAAGGTAGGCTTTTTTTACTTCTTCGTTACGTAAAAGGTTTTCCGCAGTATCTTCGAGTACTATATCCCCTGTTTCAATAACAAAACCCTTGCTGGCTATGGATAGGGCCATCCTGGCGTTTTGCTCCACCAACAAGATAGTGGTTCCGGTTCGATTTATTTCTAGTATGATATTAAAGATATTTGCCACGATTTTCGGTGCAAGGCCCATAGACGGTTCATCTAAAAGTAACAACTTGGGCCTGGCCATCAATGCTCTACCTATTGCCAGCATCTGCTGTTCACCGCCGGAGAGAGTACCGGCAGTTTGTTTTCTACGGTCCTTAAGAATAGGGAACAGATCAAAAATCTTTTCCAGATCACTCTTAACCTCTGAACGGTTTTTATTAAGATATGCACCCAATTGCAGGTTTTCCAACACCGACATCCGGGGGAAAACCCTGCGCCCCTCGGGCACCATAACCATACCTGCTCCAACGATATCCGAGGTGGGTTTATTTGTAATGTCTTCATCTAAAAAATGAATTTTCCCGGAAGTAGCAGATACTAAACCACAAATAGTTTTTAACGTGGTAGTTTTTCCGGCACCATTCCCCCCTATAATTGTCACGATTTCCCCTTGTTTAACTTCTAAAGATATTCCCCTCAAAGCGCAAATGTTACCATAATGAGTTACTATGTCCTGCAAGGTCAGCATGCATAAACCTCCTTGCGGAAATCGTCCCCAAGATATGCCTTGATAACTTTTTCATCGTTTTTAACTTCGTCAGGAGAGCCATCTGCAATTTTTTTGCCATAATCAAGCACCATAATCCGTCGAGAAATATCCATAACTAATTTCATATCGTGTTCTATCAAAAGCACGGTTTTTCCCATATTGTTGAGTTTTTCAATCAACTTAATTAATTCATTGGTTTCCTGATGATTCATACCTGCGGCCGGCTCATCAAGCAAGACAAGTTCCGGGTCGGTGGCCAGAGCGCGAGCCATTTCGAGGCGTCGTTGCTTACCATATGGAAGATTTTTGGCCTTTTCTTCACACACATCATCAAGACCGACAAATTTCAAAACATCCATAACCTTTTCCCTAACCAGAGCTTCCTCTTTTCGAACAGCCGGGGTTTTGAACATAGCCCCGAAAACACCGGCC
>JAAZJW010000014.1 GCA_012800145.1 Clostridiales bacterium
GAAAGCATTATTGTAAAATATAGATCCTTCGCGGGTCAAGCTAATCCTGTTCGTCTCAGGATGACAAAAATGTGGGGCTTTCATAGCAATGACAAAAAGCGGGAAAAGTGCTTTTTCACACAGTCCGGCGAACCCATGTGTTCGCCCCTTTAATTCGCCGTGCGCCTTCTTAACCCCCCAAATATAAGAACAAATATGGGGATTATCAATTGAAATGGAATAACATAAAATTTATAAATGTTAACCCATTCGAGCATGCGCATGGCGTTGTTATATAGGATAAATGAAAGGGACATCATCAGCAGGCCCAGGGGTGCGCAGACCCATTTATAATCATCGAAACCGAACAACCTGGAAATTCCGATGGAAGATGCCAACAGACAGACAGATACCTTTATAAACCCTGCGATCGTGATCACAATGGCTATTGTTATTTCGGTTCCTCTTATGAAATTACCTATATTGATCAGGGACACAGCCTCAAATGAAGGAAGAATATTAGAGGCCAAATTAGCAGGCCCCAGTACCAAAATATTTCTCACAATAACGCCGAAAAGGATCAGAGCTCCCAGGTATATTCCCTTTAAATATATTTTAGAGGCCTTTTTCTTTTCGTTCACAGCATTAAAAAAAGCCAGGAAGGCAACGGTCTCCCCAAAGGGGAAGGTAGACATAAGATGGCCGGTTTTTAAAACAGGTTCCCATCCGTCTTCCAGTATTGGCAGAAAGTGGGTTATATGTGCCCTGGGGAAGACAAAAACAATTGTGAGGCCTATTACAAATATCAAGAACGGAAACATAAATTTATTTACCCTGGCCATAACCTCCAATCCTGCCTTTAAAATATAAATGGCCAGTATCCCTATAAAAAGAACCGTGAAGTATTGGGGTGTTTCGGGAAAGGAAGCTATATGTATAAATTCCGACATATTTCTGATGCAGATGGCACCTAAGTGAAGGAAGTAAAATGTGTAGAAAACCCCGATTATTTTCCCGATTATTTTTCCGAATACGTATTCGAATATTTGAAATATATCTTTATTCGGGTGCCTATTGGCTATGCTTCCATAGATGATAACTATGGGGGTAGCAAAAACCAGGGCAAGTAATAGGGAAATCCATGTATTTTGCCGACTTTCGATAAAAGGAGATATTGCAGTAGTGGTTCCAATCATAAAAGTTATAATTAATATGTAAACTTGCGATTCGGAAATTTGCTCTTTTCTCAACAGGAATTTCCCTCCTTTTCGGTTTATATCAACCTATAATAAATTTAACTATTCTTTCAATGAAATCCGAAGGGTTAGGCACCATAACATCGAACCCGACCAAAACCACCAACACAAATGCAATGGACATGGTGATTAGATTAAATACAAAAACCCCATTGTATTTGTTCCTTTTAACAGGTACCAGGTCATAATATATTATATACAGATATAAAAGTAAATATATGACAATCATAGCCATGATTAATCAACAACCTTTATCGGAGTTAAAACATGTCTGGCATTTTTTATGCGTATATCACATTTCACATTAAAGTTTACATCCATAAAAACGGTATCCCAGTCCTTCTCTATATCCTTCCAAAGTTTAGGATTTCTTTGTCTTATAATATTCCCGAATCCGAATATATCAAATTCAAATTTTTCCTTGGTTTTCTTTATATGGTTTTCTATTCTTTTTTCCAAGTGTTTTTCAGCCAGTTCCTTGAGTTTTCTTCTGCCCATGGGAGAAATAAAATCAGTCGTAGTATCGGATTCCGTCAAAAATACATCTGTCTTGGTTTTTATATCGAAGCCAATACCCTCGGTACTGTATACGGGCTTGATTTTCGTGCTGTTATTGAGGGTTTCCAAGGTTATTGTATTGTTAATGTCTCCCTCCCTGGTTTCTACATTGAGGATATCCGATTGTATTTCATCCTTTATAAAGAGGTAGGGGATTATATCATCTTGCTCCAGAAATCCTACAAGCCTATCTGTTTTGAATACTGCTCCCCCCGATAGTATATTTGTGCTTTCACCTTTATTAAAAAATGATGTCACAACAGGCAACACAATATTAAACTTTGGTATTGCAAGCTGATTAATTATTTCGTATACTTTTAATCTGGGTATTCGCACCAGTTGTTTGTTCTCGTTTATTATCATGGATAGTTCAAAAGACCTTATTTCCGTGGAAAAGCTTTTTGTGCGGAGTATTTCGCCTGCCGGTTTTCCTCTGGAAACATAAACATCTACATCAAGTCTAGGTTCTTCATTTGCTGCAATCAGATCAAGAAAAGGTACGATCCCCTCGCGTGCAGCTTCTTCGCCTACCACGATTGTGGTAGCATGGGCAAGATAAGGCCTTTTTGCGGAAATTTTTATCATTTTACGTACTGCATCAAATATGGATACCCCTTTGGTTTCCAATAAGACAGATTGGAGGCCTTGTTCTACTTGGGAGCCTCCCCCGGAAGCGGCCTTTGCATCGACGAATTCTGCTGTAATATCGTATCGGTCTGCATTTGGGTCTTTGTCTATGGCTATACCTGCTATTATATATAAGGAATCCACCTCCCTGTAGCTCCAGCATCCCGTAAGGAACAAGCAGGGAATCAGGATAAAAAATATAAATAGGTTTTTACTCATCACCTTTTCCTCCAATTGAACCCCGTTTATAGTCTTTGCTCATAAATTTCGGCCTGTACCTCATGAACCATGCAGGAGCCCTTACGATTGTATCTTTTATGGATTGTGGTTGTAATGTAGTAAGACCATCCATAAAGGGTACACCAAGACCCCTCAGTGAAAACAGGTGTATGATCAAAGCCAATATTCCAAACATATACCCATAGAGCCCCAGAAGTGAGGACAGTATTAAAAGGCTCATCCTCAAAACTGCAACAGGGCCGGTAATCTCAGGCAACATGAGTTCCGTGATGGCCGCGGCACCTACTACTATTATTGTGGGGGCAGATACCAAACGTGCATCTACTGCAGCTGTTCCTAAGACCAACACCCCCACTATGCTTAAGGCTTGACTGACTCCGCCCGGGGTTCTCGTTCCTTCCTCTATTAGAACTTCGAACATGATAACCAAGACTATGAGCTCCAAAATGGTGGGGAAAGGCACTCCTTCCCTAGCAGCATAGATGGTTACTAAAAGGTCGGTGGGCAATGTGCTTTGGTGAAATGCCACCAAGGCCAGATATAATGCGGGAATACTGATAGTTATTACAAAACCGATAATCCTCAGGAGTCTCCTCATACTCGCATAATAATAATTCAGGGCGTAATCATCACTCGAAATAAAGGTTTCTATAAATAATGCGGGGGTAGTCATTACCGAGGGACTGCCGTCAACCAATACGGCAATTCTACCCTCCAGTATTTTTGAGGCCACAGTGTCAGGTTTTTCTGTGAAATGGCCCATTTCAAAAATGGAAAAAGGCTCATCGGTTATAAATTCCCCAATATTTTTTGAACAAAATACACCATCTACATAAATGTTCTCTATTTTATCTATCACCTTGTCCAGCATTTTATCGTGAACCAGGCCATCCATATAACATACACATACCTTTGTTTTGGTTCTTTCACCTACGGTTATGCGATAAAATTTCAAGTCTTTAGAACGGATTTTTCTTCTTAGCATGGATAGGTTGATAGACAAGGATTCTAAAAAACCTTCCCTAGGACCCTTCAGGGCTTTTTCGCTTTCGGGTTCCGTAATGTCTCTTACCTTCCATCCTTTAGAGGAAATGATAATAACCTGGGCACAGCCCTCTGCAATCAGTACGGTATCTCCATATACAATTGCATCCACTATGTCTTCTATAGACGAAGTAATTTCCAGGCTGCTCGATGCAAGTATTTGGGTGGATAGATATGTAATATGATCTATATTACCCGGTAGGGCTTTGTTGTCCAGGATAGGTTTTAGTATATGTCCATCCACAATGGTTGGGTCTACCATATCATCTATAAAGAAAATACAACCTTTCAGATCATTGTATTGGTTTTGAAACACACGAAGGTTTATACATTCATCGTCACAAAATATCTCCTGAATCATTTTTATGTTTTCATCCAAAGAATTTGTTAGCGAGTATTTTTCCAGGTCTCCCATAAACACCGTTCCTTTTATGCTATTTAGAATAGTATTACCATAAAATTTTTTTATAATTCAAATTTCACCTATTTTTCCATATCCCACCTCCCACTTCCCACTTCCCACCTGCTATTGCCTCCCACTTCTCACCTCCCACTTCCCGCTTCCCATTTCCCACCTCCCACCTCCCACTTCCCACTTCCCACTTCCCA